>NZ_JBLWEO010000061.1:0-74319 GCF_048287395.1 Candidatus Electronema sp. PJ
ACCTATGAGCAAAATCAAAGGCGCGAAGGCCATAGTGCAATGTTTGGTGGAGGAAGGGGTTGACACCATATTCGGCTTTCCGGGCGGCGTGATCCTTGACTTGTATGACGAACTGATGGATTCTCCGATCAAGAATCTGCTAGTCCGCCATGAGCAGGGCGCAGTCCATGCGGCGGACGGCTACGCCCGCGCCAGCGGCAAGGTCGGTGTCGCACTGCTCACCTCCGGCCCTGGCGCGACCAACGGTGTGACCGGCATCGCCACCGCCTACATGGACTCTATTCCGATGGTGGTGCTGACCGGCCAAGTGCCGCGCGCCCTGATCGGCAATGATGCCTTTCAGGAAGTGGACATCGTCGGCATCACCCGGCCCTGCACCAAGCACAACTATCTGGTCAGCAATCCTGACGACTTGGTGCCGGTGCTGCGCGAGGCCTTCTATCTCGCCGCCTCTGGCCGCCCCGGCCCGGTGCTGGTTGACATGCCCAAGGACGTGATGGCCTCGCTCGTCGCCTACCCAGAGAAGGAAGAGATCAAGATGCAGACCTACCAGCCCACAGTGGAGCCGCATCCGGGCCAGGTCGCCAAGGCCTGCAAGGCCATGCTCAAGGCCAAACGCCCGGTGCTGTATGTCGGCGGCGGAGTCATCCTCTCCAACTCCAGCAAGGAGCTGACCGAGCTGGCCGAGAAGACGCAGATTCCCGTGACCATGACCCTGATGGGTCTGGGCGCGTTTCCGGGCACCAATCCCCTCTCAATGGGAATGCTGGGTATGCACGGCTCCTACGCGGCCAATATGATGGTTGCCAAAAGCGACCTGCTGATTGCCGTCGGCGCACGTTTTGATGACCGGATCACAGGCCGTCTCGACACCTTTGCCAAGGAAGCGGAGATCATCCACATTGACATTGACCCGACCTCGATATCCAAGAACGTCAAGGTGGACATCCCTCTTGTTACCGACTGCAAGAACGCGCTGCGGGCCATCAACGCTTGGTTTGACAGCTCGGCGGACTTTGACAAAGCCGCCTTTGCCGAGAAGCACAAGGTCTGGATTGAGCAGGTGCAGGAGTGGAACGCCAAACACCCGCTCTCGTATCAGGATGAAGGCGAGATCATCAAGCCGCAGTACGTGATTGAGACCATCAATCGCCTCACCGGCGGCGACGCGATCATCACCACCGAGGTTGGCCAGAACCAAATGTGGACGGCCCAGTTCTACAAGTTCAATCAGCCGCGCCAGCTGCTCACCTCCGGCGGCCTTGGCACGATGGGCTACGGCCTGCCTGCGGCCATTGGCGCGAAGATCGCCTTCCCGGACAAGACCGTCATTGATATCGCTGGCGACGGCTCCATTCAGATGAACATTCAGGAGCTGGCCACAGCCAAGCAGTACGGCGCGGCGGTCAAGGTCGCCATTCTCAACAACAGCTACCTCGGCATGGTGCGGCAGTGGCAGGAGCTGTTCTACGACAAACGCTATTCCGGCACACCGATGGAAGTCACGCCGGACTTTGTCGAGCTTGCCAAGGCATACGGCGCGGTCGGGCTGCGGGCTAGGACCAAGAGCGAGGTGGAGGCCGTGATCAAAGAGGCGCTGGCCATCAACGACAAGGTGGTGATCATGGATTTCGTCATCAAGCGCGAGGAGTGCGTGTTCCCGATGATTCCGGCTGGACGGTCAACCACTGAAATGCTGCTGGCTTAACCCCTTTCTCACGAACTCCTGCGAGGATCAAAGCAATGAAACATACTCTTTCCGTTCTCCTCCGCAACAAGCCCGGCGCGCTGTCGCGGGTGACTGGCCTGTTCAGCGGGCGTGGCTTCAACATTGAGAGCCTCTGCGTGGCCGAAACCCTTGACCCCCAAGTTTCCTGTCTGACCTTAGTAACCCGGGGTAACGACTCAATCATCGAGCAGATCATGAAGCAGCTGCACAAGCTGATTGACGTGATCAAAGTCAGCGACATCAGCGAAGGCGAGTACGTCGAGCGCGAGATGGTGCTGATCCGAATGAAGGCCGAAGCGGGCACGCGGGCCGAGGTGCTGCGGGTGATAGACATCTTCCGGGGCAAGGTGGTGGATGTCAGCCCGACTTCCTACACTGTGGAAATCACTGGCTCGGAGTCCAAGGTTCGGGCGGTGATTGATATACTCCGGCCCATCGGTATCAAAGAGATCATCCGCACTGGCACGATTGCGATGGCCCGTGCGCCGAAGAAGTAGGCTGAACTCATCTCGAACCATAACTCCAATCTCCCTCGAGTAGTAACTCGAGGGAGGCTCGAGTTACAATTCGAGTTTGCCTCGAGTCCTAACTCGAGATCATCCCGATGCTTGGTTCCAGTTTGTCTCGAACCAAGGTTCCGATTTTTCCTCTGATCACACCCCATGAAAGCTCCTGAATTCTCTGTTGCCAAAGAGGGTCTACCCTTCATCCTCTTTGCCGGTTTCGCCGCGCTGATCTGCGCAGTTCTCCAATATCGTTATGCGGCATTGGCTGGGCTGGCTGTGACGGCTTTTGTCACCTATTTCTTCCGCGACCCGGAACGCACTTTGCCGGAAGACAGCGGCGCAATGGTCTCGCCAGCGGACGGCAAGGTCATCCGGATGGAGGAACTGCATGACGACCGCTTCCTGCATCAGGATGTGCTCAGAATTTCCATCTTCATGAATGTCTTCAATGTGCATGTCAATCGCATCCCCTTAGCAGGCACAGTACGGCGCATTGTCTTTGAGCCGGGCCGCTTTTATGCTGCTGATCAGGACAAGGCCGCTTTGCACAACGAATATTGCGCGGTGATTGTTGAAACTGCTGCTGGGCAGCAGTATGCGGCAGTGCAGATTGCCGGACTGATTGCCCGCCGCATTGTCTGCCGGGCCGAGCTAGGTGATCAAGTCATAACCGGCCAACGCTACGGCCTGATCCGCTTTGGCTCGCGGGTGGATTTGTATTTGCCCAAGGGCAGCGAGACATTAGTGCAGGTGGGAGAGACGGTAAAGGCAGGTGAGACAGTGCTGGCAAGGGTGAAAGAGAAATGATGCGATTCAGCGAAGGTAGTTTAATTTGCTCTTTGTTTGGAGTTAGACTATGATCTTGAATATCAAAGATATTTGCCAAGGGCTTCCGGGGCTTTCTAAAACAAGCGGTGCTCATCTCTTTGAAGGATGTGTAGTTTGTTTATCAAGGCATAATCATAACCCAGCAGGAACGACTTTTTCAATCTACGGAGATGAAGAAATTAACTATCAAATTACATGGGAGAATATATTCGATGATCAACTAAATAGAACTTGGAACGATCAGTTCTATACAACTGAACACGGTGCTGTATGTTTGGCGATTTTAATAGCACTGAAAATGACAAAATACACAATTATAGAAAAATCACCGAGAAAGAATGGATTTGATTATTGGTTAGGTGATAAAAACGACATTCCTTTCCAGAAAAAAGCAAGACTTGAGATATCAGGAATTTTCCGAGGCACAGAGCAGGATGTAAACAAAAGGTACAGAGTGAAAATTAAGCAAACAGATCAGTCTGACTCATTAGGATTGCCAGCATATATAGGTATAGTTGAATTTAGCAACCCAATGGCTAATTTTGGAAGAAAGAAATGAATATCCAAGAATTACACGCTAAAGCAATTGAATTTGCAGATATAGCTTTTATCAAAAAATTTAACGGCCTCATGAACGAGGCAAAAGAGCTTTTTGCTACTTCATTTGAACTTGAGAAAGAAGCTGCACAGGCTGCAAAAAATCTCAATATTGGAGAGCCTACAGTTTCAGTTCTAATGAAAGGTGCTGCTTATCTTGCAATAAATTGCGGCAAATACTCTGAAGCTGAAAAACTCATCTGTTTGGCACTCTCGGGTGAACCACCTTATGAAATAGCTGAAGAATTAAGAAGTTTACTTGAGGAAGTTTGGTTTGAAAGGCATTTACAGCTTAAAGGTACTGTCTTGAATAAAACTGAGTTACAGATAGTGATCGCAGGTAAAGGAATCGGTTATGGAATGGCTAAACCAGATTCAGTTTTTGGAAAGATAAATACCTTTGAGAAATTGACTTACAGAACTGCTGAAAGAAAATTAAGAAAACCTTTTAGAAACAGTTATCGCATACCTGACAATATCAAAAAAGGTTTTCAGCCATACCTTTCCGTTCCAAGAGCATCGAGCTTTGCATTTACTATCAGGATAGGTGGACAATCAAATAGACATGATGACAGATTGGAAGGGTTTGGCAGTCCAGTTGACGTTATCGAAGATATCGTTACGAATATAGGATTTATAAATTTATCTGATTATGGTTCATTGCGGGAGAGTATAAAAGATGAAACTTATCTAAGTAATTTTATAAATTTGTCTAGGGAGCTAGCTCCAGATGGAAAAGAGATTAATCTCGTAGGACTGACCATATTCAAAAAAGGAGAAAAGAAAGATGTCCAGCTAACAAAGGTAAGGGGAGATATTCATTACGAAATACTCGAAGATAACAAAAATGAAGGATGCGAAAATGAAAAAATTGTTCTATCAGGAAGGCTTTACGCGGCAAATGAAGATCAGAAAAATATTAAGCTTAAAGTAGATGGTGATGGCAGTTATTCCGTTGTCGTAGATGATGGATTAAACGACATAGCAAGAGAATATTTCGGAAAGCAGGTAAAGATAAATGGTGTAAGAGTAAAAGATAAATTAATAAAGTTATCATCAATCGATCCAGATGAAACATCCTCATGAATGAGGTAGCTGTTTTACTTTGCCCTGATATGAAGAATAAACTCATCCTCAAACAAGGCCGCGAGCGTTCGCTGCTGCACGGGCATCCTTGGCTGTTTTCCGGGGCGGTGCAGCGGGTGGAGGGCAATCCGCAGCCCGGCACGACCGTGGATGTTTTTTCCGCCAACGGCCAATGTCTAGGGCGCGGGGCCTATTCGCCTTCCTCGCAGATTCGGCTCCGCATCTGGACGTTTGATGAGCAGGAAATCGTTGATGAAGCTTTCTTCGCCCGCCGCATTCAGGACGCTGTGCGGCTGCGCGAAGATTTGGGTGTTCCGGCGCAGAGCAACGCCTTCCGCCTTGTCGCCGCCGAGGCCGACGGCCTGCCCGGCCTGATTGCCGACCGCTACGCTGATTTTATCGTCTGCCAGTTTCTCAGCACGGGCGCGGAACGCTGGAAGAAGGTGCTTGTCGAGCAATTGCGGCAGGCGACAGGTCTGCGCAATATCTACGAACGCTCTGATGTGGAAGTCCGCAAGAAGGAAGGGCTTCAGCCATGCAAGGGTGTGCTCTGCGGCGAAGAACCGCCTGACTTGCTGGAAATCGAAGAGCACGGGATGAAATTCCTCGTCGACATTAAAGTAGGCCACAAGACTGGCTTCTACCTTGATCAGCGCGACAACCGCCATCTCGTCCGTGACCACAGCGCAGGCGCGGAGGTGCTGAACTGCTTCGCCTACACCGGCGGCTTCGGCATTGCCGCTCTGCACGGCGGAGCGAAGCACGTCACCAATGCGGAAGACCGGGCGGATTTCATCGGTCTGATTGAGAGAAACGTTGCGCTGAACGGTTTTGCCGCCGACCGCTGCGCCAATCTGAAAGCCGATGTTTTTCAGCTTCTACGCCAATATCTGAAAGAAGGCTGCTCGTTCGATCTGATCATTCTTGATCCGCCGAAATTTGCTGAATCGCAGACTAATATGGAGCGGGCAAGCCGGGGCTACAAAGACATCAACCTGCTTGCCTTCAAGCTGCTGCGTCCCGGCGGACGGCTCTTCACCTTCTCCTGCTCCGGGCTGATGAAGATGGAGCTGTTTCAGAAGATTGTCGCCGATGCGGCGGCTGATGCCAAGCGGGATGCCCAAGTCCTCCGCTGGCTGGGCCAGAGCGCGGATCATCCGGTCAAGCTGGCCATCCCGGAAACGCAGTATTTAAAAGGGCTGTGTGTGCGGGCCGCGTGATGCGCCTTTGATCAAATCACCGGTCATGCCAGATCGCTGGGCCTGATTCTGGTGACGAACAATCTCAAAGAGTTCATCTGGGTGCAAGGGCTTCGCCTTGAAAACTGGGCAGCATGACTCCGGTGTTCTGAAGAAGGCTGCCGTTTTCACTTTCCCGCCTTGGCTATCAATCAAGCAGATGAGCACCTGCTGGATGATGCCTTCGCAAAAGGCGGCAGATATGATAAAGGATGGGCAAGCGTCTTTATGCTTGCCCATCCTACGGTGCTACTTGCGGGAACTCGCAGTAGTTATAGCATCACAATGAATCCTAATTGATTCGCAGAGGTTATAATCGCCTCTCTCATCATGCCCCAATGGTCATGCTGAACATCCACACCTATCAGGGCAGTTTGATTGTTAGAGTGTTTAAGCTTTATATAAGCATCCCCAGTAAAATCCTCGTCTCTGGTATGATGCTCGTCTCTAACACATATATAACCTTTTTGTTTTGATTTTCCAGTGACAGCTATACGAAAGACAGCAACTGTTGTAGTAGAGTTGCTTTGTATAGAATCTTTGACGAGATAAACTGCTTTAACGCTACCATTCAGCTGTCGCCATTCACCTTTAGTTCCTACATGGATACCAGCTTTATAACACCTCCCCGTGTCATCTTGCGTAGCATTAACTGGTTTATTGCTCAACATGTTAGCCATGTTAGTGACTGCACCAATGTTAGCACTTAACGGATCAAGATCGCCAGGGGCTGGCTTGCACAAGCTACACTGTGCATATGCAATAGAAGAAATAAATACAAAACCTAACACGACAGCTACCAAAATAGAACGTTTCATTTTTTTCTCCAAGGTAGAGGATAGAGGATGATTATTTTTACCCCCCCCCGTGGTACTTGTCAAGAAAATATTTCGCCTGGTTGAAAAATAATTCAAGGCTGCCTCCCGCTCCGCCCAACTTTCCTGTTGACAAAAACCGCCGCGCTTTTTACCATGCCTGTTCAGGAAGTTTCACGCTTATGCCGAGCAGTTAAGAAGGCGGTCGCACCTCCCTCGCTGCAAATTTGCCGCAGCGCACATGCAGTTTGCCATGCGGCATTGCACGCTTGCAGTGGGACGTTTCACGCTTTCCGAGAGGCAGAGCAAGCATTCCGTGAGGCAGGTCATGCTTCACTTGCGGCGCGGAACGCTTTCTCCGGCGTATTTCACGCTTGCCGCAAGGTAAAGCAAACGTGCAGCGTGGCATTGCAAGCATGAAATGCGGCATGTCACGCTTGCCATGAGGCGGAGCAAGCGTTCCGCGTGACGTTTCATGCTTGCCGCGAGGCAAAGCAAGCGTGCTGCGTGGCATTTCAAGCGTGACACGAGACGCGGAAAGCATGAAATGCGGCATGTCAAGCGTTCCGCGAGGCATTTGCAGTTGCAAACACGGCATTTCAACCTGAAAAAATCTCAGCACAAACAGCACAGGAGGCAGTCATGGCACGTTTTCCCAAGCGAGAGGCGGATATCAGGATTTTGGTGCAGAACATCATCACCGGGCTTGTAGACAACCCAGACTTTCCCAATCCGCCCTTCACCCCGACGCAGCTGCAAGCCTTCCTGGATAATTCCATCAACTTGGAGGATGCCCAAGTCGCGGCCCAGGCAGCGGCCCAGCAGGCTACTGAGGCCAAGCAGGCTGGGAACGACGAAATGATTTCGGCAGCAAAAAGCGTTCTCAGCTATGCGGAAGACGCGGCGCACGGCAATGACGCGAAACTGGCCGCGCTCGGCTGGGGCGGCAGGGCAGAGCCGACCCCGCTGCAAGTTCCGGGCCAGCCCCGTTCCTTTGAGGCAGCCAAAGAGGGGCCTGGCTGGCTGACTTTGGACTGGAAGAAATCCCCGGACGGCGGCAAGCCGGCCTTTTACCGTCTGGAACGGCGGGAGGCATCCGGCGGCGAATGGGCAATGGCAGGAACGGCCTTGGAAGCCGAGATCACCCTCAACAGCCAGGAGCGCGGCAAGGAATGGGAATACCGCGTGATTGCGGTCAACAAGGCGGGCGAAAGCGGGCCGAGCAACACGGTGACAGCGGTGCTTTGAGCGGCGGACGGCTTGCGCCTGTTCTTGCTTTTCCCGGCCTGTCGGGATATTATGGGGCGACCGCAGGAAGTGCTGCGGACTTTCTCGACAATTCGGCAGGCTTGAGACATATTCAACAGGACGGGACACAATGAGCAGGCAACTGGAGATCACGCTGCGCAAGGCGGAGACGCTGAAGGAGAAGCCGGACGAGAGCAATCTTGGCTTCGGCAGACATTTCACCGACCACATGTTTGTGATGCGCTGGAACAGTAAGATAGGCTGGCATGACGCAGCAATCAAACCCTACGGCCCCTTCAGTCTCGACCCGGCGGCGATGGTCCTGCATTACAGCCAAGAGATATTCGAGGGGCTGAAAGCCTATCATGGCGCGGACGGCTCCATTCTGCTTTTCCGGCCTTTGGACAATCTGCCCCGCCTGAACCGCTCCGCTGTCCGCATGTGCATGCCGGAAATCCCAGCGGAAGAGGTGCTGGAAGCCTTGAAGCAGATGATCGCCTTAGATCGCGGCTGGGTGCCGCAGGCTCCGGGCGCGTCGCTCTACATCCGCCCGGCGATGATCGCCACTGAAGCCGCTGTCGGCCTGCATCCCTCGAACGAATACCTCTTTTTCATCATCTGCTGCCCAGTCGGAGCTTACTACGCCGAAGGTTTCAAGCCGACCAGAATTTGCGTGGAAGACCGCTATGTCCGGGCAAGCGCAGGCGGCGTGGGCGAGGCCAAGACCGGCGGCAACTACGCCGCCTCGCTCAAGGCCTTTGCCGAGGCTAAGGCGAAAGGCTGCACTCAAGTGCTTTGGTTAGACGCGGCGGAGCGCAAGTATGTCGAGGAAGTGGGCACGTCCAATATCTTCTTTGTCCTCAACGGCGAGCTGGTGACGCCGCCGCTGGGCGGCACCATCCTGCCGGGCATCACCCGCGACACGGTGCTGCAATTGGCAGCGGACTGGGGCATCAAAGCCAGCGAGCGGCGGATCAGCATGGAGGAAATCATCAAGAGCGCGGCGGACGGTTCGCTGACTGAGGCTTTTGGCTCCGGCACAGCGGCGGTCATCTCGCCGGTGGGCGAATTCATTTATAAAGACACGACGATTCAAATCGGCGGCGGCAAGACTGGGCCAATCGCGCAGCGGTTCTTTGACGGCATCCAGCAGCTCCAGCGCGGCCAAATGCTGGACACGCACGGCTGGCTGGTGCGGGCAACCTAAGAATATTTTTTGACATTTCATCCTGAAGGGAGAAAAAATGATTTTTTCTCCCTCTCCCCCCTTGATTTCCTCTCGCCCGTTCCTATTGTTTGGCCCAGTCAAAAGATGAGACAGGGCATTGCTCCTGTCTGAATCAGTGAACTTGAGCCGACATCATGCAGAAAACTGTCGGCCTGAACTCCCTATTAAATTTCTGTAACAGGAGGATTGATCCATGAATATTCGTCCGTTGAATGACCGCATCCTGGTCAAGAGAGTGGAGGAAGAGGAAAAAACCGCAGGCGGCATCATCATCCCTGACTCTGCCAAAGAGAAGCCTGCTGAGGGTAAAGTAATTGCCGTTGGCGCAGGCAAGCGGAATGATGCAGGTGAGCGGATTGTCATGGATGTTAAGGTTGGTGATCGGGTGCTGTTCTCCAAGTACGGCGGCACGGACGTGAAGCTGGACGGCGAGAAGTACCTCATCATGCGTGAAGAGGACATTCTCGGCATTATTGAAGCGTAAGCCCACCTGCGACTATCCTGTTTAACCACAAGCTATAAGGAGTTGAGTGCGATGTCTACAAAGGAACTGAAGTACGGAGCCAAGGCCCGTGAGTCTATGCTGAACGGCGTGAACAGCCTTGCCAATGCAGTCAAAGTTACCCTGGGGCCAAAAGGCCGCAACGTGCTGATTGAGAAGTCTTTCGGCGCACCGGTTATCACCAAAGACGGTGTAACCGTAGCCAAAGAGATCCAGCTGAAGGACAAGTTTGAGAACATGGGTGCTCAGATGGTGAAGGAGGTTGCCTCCAAGACCTCTGATGTGGCTGGCGACGGCACCACCACAGCCACTGTATTGGCCCAGGCCATCTACACCGAAGGCGTGAAGATGGTAGCTGCTGGCGCGAACCCGATGGAGATCAAGCGCGGCATTGACGCTTCTGTAGAAGCAGTTGTAGCCGAACTGAAGAATATCTCCAAGCCCACCAAAGAGCAGAGCGAGATCGCCCAAGTCGGCACCATCTCTGCCAACAACGACAAGACCATCGGCAACATCATTGCCGAGGCTATGGACAAGGTAGGCAAGGAAGGCGTGATCACAGTTGAGGAAGCCAAATCCATGGAGACCTCCTTGGATGTGGTTGAGGGTATGCAGTTTGATCGCGGCTACCTCTCTCCGTACTTTGTCACCGATGCCGAGCGGATGGAAGTTAATATGAGCAATCCGCTCATCCTGATCAATGAGAAGAAAATCTCTAGCATGAAGGACATGCTGCCCATCCTTGAGTCTGTGGCCAAGATGGGTAAGCCGCTGATCATCATTGCTGAGGACATTGACGGCGAGGCTTTGGCCACCCTGGTGGTGAACAAGCTGCGTGGCACCCTGAACGTAGCCGCAGTCAAGGCTCCGGGCTTTGGCGATCGCCGCAAAGCTATGCTGGAGGATATCGCGATTCTCACTGGCGGCCAGGTCATCACCGAAGATATTGGCATCAAGCTGGAGAATGTGACTGTTAACGATCTGGGCACTGCCAAGCGAGTGGTCATCGACAAGGACAACACCACCATCATCGACGGTGACGGCGACAAGGACAAGCTGGCTGGCCGGGTTAAGCAGATCCGCACCCAGATTGACGACTCCACCTCTGATTATGACCGCGAGAAGCTCCAAGAGCGCTTGGCCAAGCTGATTGGCGGTGTAGCGGTGATCAATGTCGGCGCAGCCACCGAAGTAGAGATGAAGGAGAAGAAGGCCCGGGTTGAGGATGCCCTTAACGCTACTCGCGCCGCAGTAGAAGAGGGCGTGGTACCTGGCGGCGGCGTGGCGTTCCTGCGCTGCATCAAGGCAGTTGAGGCCCTGAAGCTGGAAGGCGAGCAGGAGCTGGGCAAGCAGATCATCATCCGCGCTTTGGAAGAGCCGGTACGCCAGATTTCCGCCAACGCCGGCAAAGAAGGCTCAGTTATTGTCGAGAAGGTTAAGGCGATGGTTGGGGCCAACGGCTTCAACGCGGCCACCGAACAATACGGTGATCTGGTGGCTGATGGCGTTATCGACCCGACCAAAGTTACCCGCACTGCGCTTCAGAATGCAGCGTCTGTATCTGGGATGCTGCTCACCACTGAGTGCATGATCGCTGATGAGCCGGAGAAGGAAGGCTCAGCAGGTTGCGGTATGCCTCCAGGCGGTGGAATGGGCGGCGGTATGGGTGGAATGGGCGGCGGCATGGGTTACTAACAGAGCCAGCCTAAAGAAAAGGTAAGATAAAGCGGTATCCTCCTGCATGGGAGGATACCGCTTTTTTGTATAGAGGCAAGAAACGAGGGACAGCGATTATGTGCCGACTAAAAATGCTCAAGCCATCACGCAGCTTTCTTCAGTGGCCGGGTCAAAGGAAACCGCCATTGCTCGTACCGGGCAACCCGTGACGCAAAGACCGCAGGCCGTGCATTTCTCTGGCTCAAACACCACTTCCATCTCAGGCCGCTGTAGATGCAGTGCCCCAACAGGGCAGATACCGGTGCAGGCCCCGCACTGGAAGCATTTCTTCTCATCCCGATGTACCTTGCCAGCAATCCGCTCTACTCTGACTCCCAGACTTTTCAGGTAGTCGAGGGCAGCGGTGATCTTCTCCTTCAGGCCTTTCAGCTCCAGAATCAGGATGCCGTCCCGCTGGGGCCGGATATCTGCCTTGAGGATGTTGAATTCCACATCATAATGCTTGACCAGCTGATAGATGATAGGCTGGTTGGAGTTCTCTTTCGGGTAACTGAGGAGATAGATCTTGGTCATGGCATCCAGTGCGGTTGAAGGTTCGTTAAAGCAGCGGTTTGAGAACTGCCGGGAGGTACGGAGCAGGCTCATCGATGGCAACAGCACATATTATGTCGTTTCCTGACGCAGTAATGCCGTTCACATTAATACATGTTGAAAAACCGCTGTAGGCATTGCTGTTGGGGCTGCTGGCAGGAGTGAAGCTCTTGCCTGAAGTGTAAAAATCGCCTTCATCCGCCCAGCCGTCACCCTGTTCAATTTCTTCTAATCCATCTGCCTCCATCAACCGCAGCAGCTTATGTTCGGTGTAAGAATTGTTATACAGATAATTCCAGCCATCTGAATCAAGCCGAGCGTCCACATGCCAGATCAGCAGTCCGTCGGTTGGTATCCCTATATCATTTTTTTCACGCTTGCGGTGCTGTGCCATGAAGAACTCTTCAAACGGCGAACCGGAAGCATTCGGCATAATCAGTAACGCATCGGCTGTGCTTGCGCTCGAGGAAAGATCCTGTCCCGGATAGGTTCCATTTGCTGAAATGACTGTCGGAGTGAGCCAATCAAGAACAAATTTACTGAAGGCGTTATGATCCCCATACCAATGCATCATATCTAGACCACCAACTCCGCCATCAGGCCCTACCGTATCATCATAATCGTAATAATCGGGCAGTCCCAAGGCATGGCCAGTTTCGTGAATGAGCGTATATGGAGAAAAAATATCGCTTGGATAATTGTCGGACTCCCATTGCCAGGAGTATTTACTTAGGTTCTTCTCATCAATAGTATACGAGGTATCCCCGAAATGAGTCTGGTATCCCCACCAAAATGATGCCCATGCACCATATGGGCCGGTCCAGATAACTGCAAAATAATCAATATCTCCGTCGTTGTCGTTGTCGTACTGGGAAAAATCATGGCCGCCTGCATCAAACGAATTGATAGCGGACATGATCAGTGCTTCACGGCCAGCATCAGTTTCAGCAACATCTGAACGATTTCCCGCATTGTACCAACCCAAGGTGGCTCCCTGAAGATTTAACAGGCCATATGATGACCGGTCATAATAAGCAGTTAAAGATTCATAGGGATAACTTGAACTGCTCGTGTTTTCTGGGCCAAAAATCCGCGAATGAACGTCAGGCTGAGTATCTGCCGCAATATGCGGATATTCATTGAATTCAATCAGCAGAACGAACATCTTGACATCGCCGGTGGACGGCATTCCCTGCCAGGCAGGAGGTGGAGCAGGAAGAATCTGATCAATTTCCTTGGCACTTTTTCCAGCAGCCTGATAAGCAAGGCGGCGCAGTTTGTAATTGGCCTTTGCTGCCAAAGCTGGATCCATCTTGTGATTGCCGATGGCACGGGCAGCTTTCTGCCGTTCCGGTAGAGAGCCGTCTTTCTTATACTGATCAATCTGTTTCTGAGTCGGTCGTTCCAGGGCAAAAGATGCTGCTGTCCAGCTGACGAGAAGTAAGAAGATGATGGATAGTTGAACACGAAGCAGTTTCATATTTCCCCCTTTTTCTGTTAGAAATAATAGCATCTCAAGATAAGATGTTATTATTAACGCTTCAATTCAATATCTTGTCAAGCTGTTAAAGCATGCTGATGCGGCTATTTCAACCGTCTCAGTAACGCCTGCGGCTTTGCTTCCGTGTTAAGCTGCAGCAGGAGTTCTGGCGGCAGCTCATCAGGCGGCTCAAAGGTCTCGCGCTGAAGGACAAAGATTTCCCAGCGGCCATCAGAGATTGCGTTCGGGTTTTTCGCCCGTAACTCCAGGCGGCGGCGCGTTTCTTCTTCCGAGCAAGCGCAGAGAATGAATAACGGTTGTGCGCCCAAGCCCTCTGCCAGCAGTCTGACTTTACTACGGCCAGTCGCCAGGCTGTACGAGCCATCGAGAACCACTGACGAGCCGTTTTTCAGTGCCTGTTCAGCCCGATCAAAGAGGGTCTGATAGGTCTTGGCCGTCAATTCTGCGTTGTAAATCCCTTTGCCAAGCCCATCTGGGCGGCGTTCAGTCGGGGCAATCCCTGCCAACTCCTTGCGTACTCGGTCGGAATTGAAATAGGGCAGATCGTGTTGCGCGGCAAACAGCTCGGCCAGGGTTGATTTCCCCGAGGCAATCAGGCCAAAGAAAATATACAGCTTCTTCTCAGGCGGCATAGCTGTCTGCGAGGGCGAAATATTTGGCCGCAGCTGCGGTGCAAGCCGCCTGCACTGCCTCATCTACGGCTGGATCCGCAGCGGTGAAGAGATTAATCTTACCGCGCACGTAAGCGCGGTAGCATTTGTAGAAGTTGAGCAGCTCGCGCAAGCCGCGATCACCAGACAGCTGGCTAAAACGGTCGATAAAATATTCGGATAATTCGTGCAGGCCGTGGAAATCCAGATCCATGGCCAAGAAAGAGACATCGCTGGCCAGGTCACACGAGCGAAAGCGCTGGTTGAATTCAATGCAGTCAAAGATATAAACCTGGTCAGCGATGCAAATGTTCGCCGAATAAAGATCACCGTGGCAGTCACGAATACAGCCCTCGGCAATGCGGCGGTTAAAGAGGTCTTCTTGGGTAAGAAAGGCTTTTGACCAGCTAGAAATGTGGTCAAACTGCTCGCGGGTCAAGGCACCTTGGCCGATTACGCCTTGGGTCTGGTCAAAATTCTCAAGAATACTGATTGCTACTTTCTCGGCACGGCCAAAACTGTCAATCTCTGCGTTTCGTTCTGCCTGCTGATAAAAAGGAATCAGCCGCGCAACAATGGCATCAAGCTGCGCCCGGCCCAATTTGCCGGCCCGGATCAGATTACCCATCATGCCTTCCTCAGGCATCCGGGCCATCTTCACCCCATATTCCATCACCTCGCCGCTGCCGTTGAGGGCAAAGTTGTCACTCTCCTTGTTTACCGTGACCAGATCTAAATAAATCTCTGGACAGAGGCGGCGGTTGAGCCGCAGCTCCTGTTCACAGCAGTACCGCCGCTTTTCTAAGGTCGAAAAATCGAGAAAACCGAAATCAACCGGCTTCTTGAATTTATAAACAAAGTCGCCCGCGATCAGGACAAAGGAAATGTGCGTCTGCACGAGCTGGATCTCAGCGGCAGGGTGCGGATACTTCTGCGGATGCAGCAGGGCGGCGATGAAGCCAGGCAGATTATGGTGTTCCATGAGTGTCTCCAAGAAAATTCTGCGGCGCAACTGCCGCTGAATCCCCCATTAAACTATGAACCTGCGGAAAAGAAAAGTCTGCTCTGCGCCGAAGACGTTTTTTTCCCCTGCCAGAGGGTTTTCGCGGGGATGAGGCATCTTCTCTGCCTCCTTTTGCTCGTTCGCAGACTGCTTTCCTTCGTTCGCGAAGAGCTTTTGCTTCTTCGTAAACAGGTTTTGGACGTTCAGAAAGAGCTTTCGGACGTTACGAAGCTGCTTTGGAAGATTCAGGAGTAGCTTTTGGATCTCCAGGAACTCTTCGCGGATGTCCGAGAGGAGATTTTGGACGTTCCCGAACAGTTTTTGCTTCTTCAGAAGCTGTTCAAGAACATCCAGGAGCAGCTTTGGAGGGTTTTTGGAGAGCTTTTGGATGTCCAAAATCTCCTGGCGAACATCCAGGATGAGATTTTGCACGTTCCTGAACAGCTTTTGCATCTTCCCAAGCTGTTCGGGAACGTCAGCAAGGAGCTTGGCAAGGTCCGAAAACTCCAGCTCTTCCTTGCCTTGGCCGCCCGGCTTCAGGCGATGTTGTCCCCGCAGGAGTATATCGCCTGAGAAAACGTGTGCATCTTCAACCAACTGCCTTTCCGCCGAGAATGGAGGAAATTAAGCAAGCAGCGTTACCTCCATACCGAAGAACTGAGCGGCCTGCGCAAGCCGGAGATCGGCGGTAAGCAGGGTCAAATGCGCTGTGCAGCTTACGGCAAGATGTAGTCCGTCCAGGGTACGCAGTGGAGTGTTGAATTGGGAGATCCAGCCCGCAGCCATTGTGTAGTGATGCTCCTTAATTTCCAGTAGGCGGTACAGTTTTTCCTTGAAAAGGTGCCGTTCAAACTGGCGAATAATCTTCTGTCCGTCCTCATGCGCCATGCCTTCCCTGATTTTTCGAGACACAGTCGAGACCAGCTCAAGCCGGGTCAGTTGGCTGACTGCGGGATTTTCTGCGGCTAAGATAAGCTCTTCCGCTTTGTCGCTGAGAGCTTCGGGGCAGTAGTAAGCAGCCAGTACGCTGGTGTCGATATAGCACATCAGCAGCGTTCCTCTTCTCGCGCAGCCAGGACAGCAGAACTCAAACCTTGTTTTGGGGCAGCGATTGTTTGCCGGAATTCCTTTAGGCTGGGTAGGCGGCCTGTTTTCTGAGGAGGAACAAGACAGGCGACTTCTTTGCCACGTCGGGTCAGGAGAATGTTTTGCCCATGTTCAACTTGCCTGAGAAGTTGACCTAGCTTTGATCGTGCCTCTTTGATATTCACTGCCAGCATCATTCGTCCTTTACTTGCTGGGGATTGTTTTGCTCATCCGCAAACTCCGGCTCTTCCGTGCCTTGGCCTCACTGCTTCAGGCAATGTTCCCACCGGTGCAGTTGCAGTTCCGCCTATGCGGCTACGCGGAAGATCTCTTCCAAGGTAGTCTGCCCGGCCAGCACCTGCCGCAGGCCGTCTTGGCGCAAAGTGGTCATGGGATGATTGGTATCTTCCTGCGCAGAGCGTTTAATCTGGCCCGCATCCGAGGTGGTAAGAATCAGACTCTTGATGTGCTCGGAAAACACCATCAGCTCGTAAATGCCTTGCCGTCCTTGGTAGCCAGTATGCAGACAGGCTTCGCAGCCAACGCCCCGATGTAACACCGCTCCCTTGAATTCCGGGGGCAGATTGAGTCGTTCCAGGGATTCAGGGGAGGGTATGTACGGCTCCTTGCATTTATCGCAGATCCGCCGCACTAAACGCTGGGCCATAACCGCATTGACTGACGAGGAAACAAGGAACGGCTCCACGCCCATGTCGATGAGGCGGGTCACGGCACTGGCTGCGTCGTTGGTATGCAGGGTGGAGAAGACAAGATGGCCGGTAAGGGCCGCCTGAATCGCCATTTCCGCTGTTTCCAGATCGCGGATTTCGCCAACCAGGATAATGTCTGGGTCTTGCCGGACTATGGTGCGGAGGCCATTGGCAAAAGTCAGGTCAATCTTGCTGTTGACCTGCATCTGACTGATGCCGTTGATCTGGTATTCAATCGGATCTTCAACCGTGATGATGTTGACATCCGGCTGATTGAGCATGGTTAGGGCAGAATACAGGCTGGTGGTCTTGCCGCTGCCCGTTGGGCCAGTAACGAGGATAATCCCGTGCGGGGCCTTGATCAGCTTCATCAGCAGCTCAAGATCTCTGGGAGCCATGCCGAGTTGCTCCAGGGAGAGCAGCACGTTGGATTTATCCAACAGGCGCATAACGATCCGCTCGCCAAAGGCAGTGGGCAACGAGGAGACGCGCAGGTCGATATTTTTGTCTGCTACCCGGATTTCAATGCGGCCATCCTGCGGTAAGCGCCGTTCAGCGATATCCATCTTGGCCATAATCTTGACCCTGGAGAGCAGCTTGGCCTGCACGTGCTTGGACGGGGTGATCATATCATAAAGAATCCCGTCCACCCGCTTGCGGATTTTGACCTTATCCTTGTACGGCTCAATGTGAATGTCGCTGGCATTGTCGCGCACTGCTTGCGACAGGATCAGATTGACTAATTTGATCACCGGTGCGTCGCTGGTGTCATCGAGGAGATCTGCGGTCTCCTCGATTTCCGAGAGAATGGCCTCTGGGTCGTCCTCATCAATGTCCTGCAACACCTGATCTGCCGCGCCTGCGCTGTCCCGGTCATACGCCATGTTAATGGCCACCAGGATTTCATCTGGAGGGGCCAGGCAAACCTTTATGCCATCCAAGTTCAGCAGACGCTGCAAATCATCGAGCTGTTGGAAATGAAAAGGATCAGACAGGGCAATGAAGGCTTCGGTCGGCGTGGCCACCGGCATCATTTTAAACTTGCGCAGAAAGGCAATCGGTACCTTTTTGATGAAAAATGGATCAGGATTCAGGGGCAAGGAGATGCGCAGCTCCAAGCCAAACTGGATGCTCAGGGCGCGCAGCAGCTCTTCCTCGGAGATCTTCTTCTGCTGGATGAGAATCCGGCCCAGCCGTCCGCCTTTCTCCTTCTGGAGTTTAAGGGCCGCAGCCAGGGTCTCCTCTTTCAGACCAAAGGATTCGACCAGTACTTGTCCGAGATACTTCATAAGGAAACCGCCTGGTTATTTTTTCTGCTCCGGCTTCCTGCCCTGCCCGGCTGTTTTCTCTTTGGCCGTGCCCTTGTTCTCTGGGGCGGAAGCCTCCTTCTTCGGCGTGTCCTCCAATGGCTCTGCTTTCTTGGCAGATTCTTTGCTTTGCTCCGGGTTTTTCTCCTGCTCTTTCGGCGCAGTCTTTTCTTGCTGAACCGAATTTTCCTGCGTGTCCTTCAGCGGCTCTGCTTTTGGAGTGGAATCTTTACTTTGCTCTGGGGTTTTCTCCGGTTCTTTCGGCACAGCTTGTTCTTGTTGAGGAGCTTTTTCTCGCTGGCGCAAGTCCCTGAGCCGAGCGCGGGCTGCCTTCAACAAGGCCTCGTCTGATTCCGCCGCTGCGCTGCGGCCTGCCAGATCAATCACCTGCTGATAGGTCTCAGCGGCCTTGCTGCCATCCCCTTCCTGCGCATAAACCTCGCCGAGATTGATCAAGGCATAGGGATTCTCCGGCGCATTTTGCAAAGCCTGCTGAAAATACTTCCGCGCATCTTTGTACTCTTTGTCGCGCAGCTTGGCAAAGCCGCGATCCATCAGGGCATAGGCGTGTTCCAGGTTCCCACCAGTCTTGAGCAGCTGCTCTGGAACTTGGCCCGCACCTTTTTTGACTTCTTCCATCTTGTCGCGCTTCTTATAATACAGATCAGCCAGTTCTGGCGCGCTATCCACGATCCGAGGCGCGATGAAGATGAACATGTTGGTCTTGCGCGCACTGTTTTCATGGGTTTTGAACAGCCAACCCAACACAGGCACATCGCCCAGGAGCGGCACTTTGTAATCGCCTGAGGTGGCATCCTGGCCAATCATGCCGCCAATGACCACAATCTCCTGATTATGCACCACCACGGTGGTTGCCGCGCTTCGCTTGTAGGTAGTAGGTGTGGCAACGCCTGCTTCACTCTTTAGGCGGGTAACCTCCACGCCTATGTCTAAGCGCAGCAAGTTAGCTTGGTTGATCTGCGGGGTAATTTTCAGGGTTGTGCCGACATCTTTGTACTCATAATTGGTGTAATCCTGACTACTGCCGCTGGACGAGCTGTTCTTGCTGGTGATGTAGGGGACATTCTCGCCTACAGTGATGTTTGCCTCTTTGTTGTCCGTGGTCAGAATCTGTGGGGTGGCGATGATGTTGATGTCTGAGTCCTTCTGAAAGGCATTGACCACCGCGCCAATGTTAGGGAAATAGGCACTGCCGATTTTCACGCCCTTTTTCAAGATACCGAACGTAGCCCCAGAGGCCATGCCCGCAGTGCCCTTGCTGATGCCGTTGATCAGATTGAAGCTGTTCTTACTAAAACCAGCTCCCAAAGTGCCGGTCTCATCGTGGATATCACCCAAACCTCCCCATTCAGCCCCGATTTCAAACTGTTTGTCAATCGAGACTTCCATGATCAGAGCTTCGAGATAAACCATCCGCCGGGGAATATCGAGTTGCTTGATCACTTCTTCCAAGGCCATGTACTCCTCCTGCGCGGCTGTAACAATCAGGGCGTTGGTTTCTGGGTCAGCAGTGATTTTAATGTCTGCGGAAAGCTGGGCAGAGGCCACAGGCTGCGCCGCTGCCTTTGGCTGCTCTGGCCTTTGTTGCAGTTGCGGCTCTTCCACCTGCCTTGGCTGGACGATCTTGCTGTTGTCCGTCTCTTTACCCTGCTTGCTGGTCGGTAAACTGGTCAACACCTTGACGATCTCTTCGGCATTAGCGTGCTGAAGATAATAGACATGGATATTCCCGCCCTCAGTAGTCACTTCGGTGTCTAACTGGGCCAGCAGACCCTTCAGCTTCTCAATCTGCGGCCTTGGGGCAAAGACGATCAGCGAGTTGGTTCGCTCATAAGGGATGATTTTGATATTTTGTCCTGGCCCTGAACCGGGCATCCCTGGCCGTCTCACGCCAGCGGTTTGGATGAACATCTGGCCAATGGATTTGCCGATGGTCTCGGCTGAGGCGTATTTCAGGGGAATCACCTCTAACTCCTCACCCGTGGCCGGCACATCCACTGCCTTGATGATCTCCAGCAAGCGATTGATATTAGAAAGCGCGTCAGTCATGATCAACAGGCCAGATTGCTCATGCGGAAGCACTACGCTGGTCTTGGAGATCAGTGGCGCGATGAGTTTTCTGATCTCATCCGGGGTGGAATGCTCTATCGGGATAATCCGGGTGACTATTTTGTCGTCTGTCAGGCTGCTTTCTCCATTGCGGACAGTCGGAATGCTCTTAGACCGGGCCTGCACTGCCGGAATAATCTTGATCACCGAACCGCTGGGCACTGTCGCAAAGCCATGCACCTCCAGTACCGACTCAAAGACCTTGTAGGCATCTTCGACCAAGATTTTTTCTGGAGAAATAATCGTGACTTTGCCTTTGACAGCCGGATCAACAATGAAGTTTTTGCCGGTCATCTGGCTGATCAGGCTGATCAGGATGTTAAGATCAATGTCTGGGAAGTTGATTTGCACATACTGCTGCTCCTTGTTCTTGCCCGCCGCTGTTTTCTCTGCCTTTTCGTTCTTTTCAGCAGCTGACAGGAGGGACGGAGCAAGAGCACAGAGGATCAGACCGCAGCACAGGAGGCGGCGAAAAAAAACAGGGAGATATGGTTTCATAATACGTTCAAGGCGGCAGAAACAAAGCAGCTTACGCAGCAAAACACCTCAAGAAAACCGTGCTCAAAAAGAATAGGCCTTCTTTTGGGGTTGGGCAGTTTGTTTTCGCTGTATTGTTGATATGTTGTTTTGTAGTGTTGAACTATAGCGAGCTAAAAAAGAGAAAGCAACTGATTTGACTCACTCCTGAAAAAACCGCTGGCAATCCTGTTCTGCCAAGATGGCGCAAGTCAGCAGTTCCTTGCAGAGGAGTTTGGCCAAGTCGCAAAGGAGTTCTGCCGATTTGGCAAGGAGTTGCAGTCGGTAACAACTCTTTGCAGCTAAACAACAACCTTTTGTTGCCGAGCAAAAGAAGGTTGTTGCTCGACAGAAGAGGGTTCTTGCTTGACAACAACTCTTTGTTGCTCGGCAAGAACTCTTTGTAGCTAAACAGCAACCTTTTGTTGTCGAGCAAGAGAAGGTTATTGCTCGGCAGAAGGAGGTTCTTGCTTAACAACAACTCTTTCTTGCCGAGCTACAACTCTTTGTTACTCGGCCACAACCTTTTGTGGCTTAACCAGAACCTTTTGTTAGCAAGCCAAACTCGTTTGTAAACGAGCCGTACTCTTCCCTGGCGTAGTTGCCCAGGTGTCCAAGCAGGCAAAAATGCTTTGCTCGCTACTGCAACCTGGCTCGCACCCCTTCTGCTTGAGTTCGGCAGAAGAACTAAAGAAAAAGAGCCTGATACGCCCGCAGTAGCCAGGTGTTTTTCTTCTGTTCACGGCACCTGCGCAGGATAGATGCCACTGCCGCCTGTTCTGCTGCCTGCAAATGGGCCGCGAATTCCGGTTCTGTAAGGGAGTCATGCTGGCGTATCTCTTTTCCTTTCCGCCACATCTTGCTGCTGTTTGCCATTGCCTGCGTCATTCCTTGGCAATAAGCCTTGAATTGGCCTTTCTTGATGGTGAAAAGTAACCAGCAGAGCTGATAAATCACAATCACGGGCAGGAAACGCAGGCACAGAGAAAGTGAATAGTGCTTGAGCAGGACATAAACAGAATTGCGGGTGGATAATCGGATGGTAAAAGGATTGAATTTCGAGCCGCTAGTGGCACTACCTATGTGATAAACCTTGGCTGCCGGGACGTAATGCCCTTTAAACCCGGCCCGATTCAAGCGCAGATTGAAATCAACGTCTTCTAAGTAGGCAAAAAAATCTTCATCAAACAAGCCAACGCGCTCAAAGAGGCGGCGGCGGTAAAGCGCCGCGCCGGCACAGGCTCCAAAGACCGGCTGGGGGTGATTATAGACCTCGCAATCCTTTTCCAGCGTGCCCAAGCGGTATCCAGCTCCGCCGCGCAGATAACCATCTCCTGCGCCATCCAGTACGGTGCGGTCATGAAAACTGAGCATTTTGGGGGCGAAGAAAGCAGAGTCCGGCAACTCTTCTGCCGCCTTGAGCAACTGTTGCAAACAGTCCGGCGACAGCTCGGTGTCGTTATTCAGCAAGAAAACATAGGGCGCAGCACTGCTGAGAATGCCCGCATTCACCGCTGCGCTGAAGCCCTGATTTTTCGGCAGGGCAATTACACTCAGCTGGGACTGCGCCTGCAAATATGCCAGCGAGCCATCACTGGAGCCGTTATCGACAACCGTGATCTGCCAGTCGGCAAACTGCTGCTCCTGGATGGAAGCCAAGCATTTTGGCAAAAAGCGCAGCCCGTTCCAGTTGGGAATGACAATGTTAACTGCGGTGGTCAATCTCTTCCCGTTTACCGAGTACCTTGCGCACCACGTAAATCGGCTTGCCTTGCGACTCGTGGTAGGTTCTAACTTGCAGCTCGCCGAGTAAGCCCATCGAGATAAATTGTACACCCATGAACAGCAGCAGTACCGCCAGCAAAAGAAGAGGTCGATCCGCCAGCGGCCTGCCGAAAAACGTCCGCTGGATGGTCATGATCAGAGCGATGATAAAGCCAATGCCGCCGCTGGCCATGCCCAGCATCCCGAAAACATGAATAGGCCGCGTGCCGTAGCTGAGAAGGAACTTGACGGTCATCAAATCCAGCACCACCCGCAAGGTGCGGGAGATACCATACTTTGATGCCCCGAAACGCCGGGGTCGATGATTCGCCTGAACCTCGGCAATCTTGCTGCCAACGCCGCTGGCAATGGCAGGAATGAAGCGGTGCATCTCGCCATAGAGATTGATCCCTTGGGTAATCTCTTTATTGAAGGTCTTGAGGGTGCAACCGTAGTCATGCAGATGTACGCCCGTGACAACGGAGATTACCTTGTTGGCGATCATCGAGGGTAGGCGGCGGTTAAGGAAAGGATCCTGCCGTTTATGCCGCCAACCGCTGACCAAATCGTAGCCTTCTGCCATTTTAGCGAGAAACATCGGCAGATCATGGGGGTCATTCTGCATATCGCCGTCCAAAGTCGCAATCACATCGCCGCTGGCATAGTGAAAACCGGCGGACATGGCTGCGGTTTGGCCAAAATTACGGCGGAAAGAGACCACGACCACGTTCTTGTCCTGCGCTTGGATGTTTTCCAGCAGAACGAGGCTGCTGTCACTGGAGCCATCGTCAACAAAGACAATTTCGTGCTCGTGCTCAAGGTTGTTGAGCACGCCCTTCAGCTCTGCGTAGAGCGGATTGATGTTTTCTTCTTCGTTATAGATAGGAATGACGACGGAGAGTTTCACGAGCTACACCTTGAAAAGCAACAAAAAAATGTAAGGGCGAATTTTGTATTCGCTCCGATGATCACGTCATTTCGAGGGCAAGTCTTCTACTTGCCCTGACAACGAACACGTGGAAAACGCTGCGTTCCCAAACAATCTCAAGGAAATGGGCTATTGTCAGCCTTCTATCTGTACCAGCTAATACAAAAACACATCCGGCCAGTTATCATTCCCGGTATGGAAACTCAACCTGGCTGTGTTGTTCATCGGCGAGCCAATCGGCCAAAGGAAAATTTCATAGTCCGCTGTATCATGTTCATGCCCGCCGGTGCTGGCTCCATAGACCAACACATCGCCGGTATTGGCAACCTTGGGGAAATATTCGTGGCTGTATTCCGTTGGTGAATCAAACCAGACTTCCCGCGCCAGCGTGTCTGGGTTAATCTTGTAAAAGACATTACGGCGACCCTTGCCGTGGCCAACATGATAGAGGTACGAGGAATCTGGTGCCCAGTTCAACTCGCAGCCCTCGTTGATCTCCTGCACTGTCCTGTCCGGCTTAATCAGATAAGTGTACACCGGCCCGCCTTTTCTCATGGTTACAGCCAAACTTTGCCGGGCCTCACTCCACGCTGGGGTCTCTAAATGCACAGAGGCCTTGAGCGGTAGATTCTTTCCTGTTTCAAATACCACAGTCTCCTTCCCGGTGGCAAGGACATATTCGACAAACTGGTTAGCCTGCCGCTGAAAATAGACCTTTTTGCCGTCCATAGACCATGTGGGCGTGTTGGCATTTTGCGCCAGTAGCCGGGTTTCGTGCGTGGTCAGGTCAAGCAGCCAGGTGTCCCAGGGATATTTGTTCCGCTGCGAGACCCACAGCTCCTGCGAGCGAGCAAAGACCACTTTGCTGCCGTCCGGGGAAATGCGCGGGAAATACTCGGTGTGTGGGTCTGTGGTCAGGCGAGTCAGCTTGCGGTCTGGCAGCGTGAGCATGACCAAATCGTGGTTGCCAAAGCGGTTACTACTCCAGATGACAAAGCCACGCAGCTTGGCAAGAATGGGATCTACCTTGAGTTCTGCTTCGGCAACAGGCACTGGCTCGCCAGGTTTGGGTGGACGGAAGGCACCCATCTTGCCCACTTGCCGCACTTGGAAGGCAAACACGAGCAACCCCGTAGCCAGAACAGCTCCTGTCAGCACAAGCAACCTCTTTTTTCCGCTCCAAGCTAAAGAGTCCTCACTTTTTCTCCCAACAACAAAGATAAACAGGCTCATGGCGATAATGCCCAAGCTATAATCAACTACCTGGCTCCAGATATGCAAAGCCAGCATGATCAGGACGGAAGTACCCTTGGCAGCACCGAGGGCAGTTAAGGCCAATGCGCCTCCTGCCTCATAGGTGCCAAAGCTCATGAAAGACGGCACGGGTAGGGCACTGCTGGCCTCGGCACTGACCAAAGCGACCAGCACTGCGGTCAGTTCATGTCGCATTTCTGGGAAGGAGGGAAGCGCAACGCCAAGGAACAGCAGATAGAGGCCAAAATATTTAAAGAGCCGGACAGCAAGTGACAGCAGCAGCACCCTGCCAATAATGCCAGCCTGCCGTGCCTGTTGCAAAGAGTGCGCTGTATCCTCGATCAATTTGACCAGCTTGGTGAGCAAAGTGCCAGAACGAAGGTGGGGAAGTCGTTTACTTACCCCTTGGAGAAGCGGAAAAAGAAAAAAGAGGAGGAGTGCGCTGACTCCCATAATCACCAGAAAGACACCGATGAGCCAAAGCTGGACAGCAGCGGCTAGTAATTGCCAACCGATGATGCCAAGTAAGAGCAGGGCCAAGGCAATCAAGTCGAAAACAAAAGAGATTGCCAGTGAGGACAGGCAGGCATCTGCGCCTACCTTGAAACCTCGGTTGAGCATGGCAATGTAGCTCAGTTCGCCTAGACGGGCCGGGAGCATATCAACAAACATATTCCGGCTTTGGGTAACGAGAAAGAGATGAAAAAGACCTGGTACGTCCTTTCGGCTCGTAGAGTTCGTCAGAATCACCCGGTAACGGAGCATCCGAAAGAAAGCCTGACTCAGAGTCGTGAACACATAGAACCCAACACAGAGCAGAGAGGTGTCGGCAAGAATGGAGAACAGGCGTGGCCGAACCGCTTCTTCTGCCGAGCCACTGAAGCCGTTGATCAGCAGACCCAGCAGGAGCAGAGAAACTCCAAGAGAGAGAAGAAGGTTAAGCAAATGGCGGCGGCTCATCACTAGCTCCAGTATGTTCTGCTTCACATGCTTCGTGAAGAGGCTTTTTTGCAGAAGTCATCAAGCAAATTGAAGCGAAGTTCAAATAAGCACGAGTACAGCTCGGTTACCAAGGAGTTGTACTCGGCCAAAGAGGAGTTCTGCCGACTAGCAAAGGAGTTGTACTCGGCAAGAAAGGAGTTTGGCCGACTCAAACTCCTTTGCTAGTCGGCAAGATTCCTTTGCGGCTCACTAGAACTCCTTTGGTACTCGGCCAAACTCCTTTGCAACTCGGCAAGAAAGCAGTTTTGCCAAGCCGAACTCCTCTTCTGCCGAGGACAACTCCTTTCTGGCCAAGGAGAACTCCTTGGCAAACGAGCAGAACTCTTCTCTTGCTTATTTGCACTTCGCTTCAACCTGCTTGCTCATCACTGTCAATCCTTGTTGTTGGCTTATGCGGGAGTTCTTCTGTACGATCCAGGTCGGTATCATTCCAGGAGGCCGGGTCGTTTAGTGATTCGAGATGGGTGAATGCGGTCATATTCGGCACTGCCCGACAGATATCAGCTTCAATCTGTTCCACAAGTTCGTGTCCTTTATGCACTGTCCAGGCACCAGGTACCAAGACATGGAGCGAAACAAAGCGGCGTGCTCCGGCCCGGCGGGTACGTAAGGCATGGAATTGCACATGGCTTTGGCTATGTTGATCCAGTACCCGTTGAATAGCCGCCAGTTCTTCTGTAGGTAACGCAGTGTCCATCAAACCTAAGACCGAGCTGCGCACAATGTGGAATCCTGCCCAAATAATATTGCCAGCTACAAGCAAAGCAACAAGGGGATCCAGCTGCTGCCAGCCTGTAAGCGCGACTAAACCAACTCCCAGCAACACGCCTGCTGAAGTCCAGACATCTGTTAGGAGATGATGGGCATTTGCTTCTAAGGTGATAGAGTGATAGCGTTTGCTGGCCTTTAATAATAAGAGGGCAACGAACAAATTTACCAGAGAAGCCGCGATTGAGACGAGCAAACCCATGCCGATTTGCTCGAGCGGTTGGGGAGCAAAGAACCTTTGGACAGCAGCTATACCGATACTGACCGCAGCGATCAGAATTAAGATCCCTTCTGCGCCACTGGAGAAATATTCCGCCTTGCTATGCCCGTAGGCATGGTCTTCATCTGCTGGTCGGGCAGCAATAGTCAGCATAGCAAGAGCCATCAGCGCACCAGCAAGGTTGACCAGCGACTCTACAGCATCAGAGAGCAAACCAACAGAGCCTGTGAGTAGGTAGGCTACTGACTTGAGGATAATAGTCACGAGAGCAGCAGCGATAGACAGCCACGCAAAGCGGGTCAGGGAGACAGCTGGGTTTGCAGGGAGGATATCGGTTTTCATTATTGCCCTTGTGGTATTTCTTGCTCACGCGCAGGTGCAGTGCAAAGCCGTCCCAGATAGACTAGCCCACCTATGAGAGAATAGCTGACTGTAGTACCGAGAAAGAGGAGGGCCAGGGATCTGGTTTGCAGTTCGCTCATCCCTGTCCAGCTAAAGAAAAAGACATAGCCAACATCACGCAAGCCCAAGCCGAAGATAGATATCGGTAGGGCTTCCATAAGCGTAATCAGGGGGACGAAAGCACTGAAGTAATAGAACGGCACTTGCGCATGGAGGGAGAGAGCAAGTAACCAGACAATGGTGATCACTGAAAGTTGGAAGGCAAAAGAGATGGCCATTACCTGGGCTAACAATCTGCGGTTGCTGCCGTAGGCCTGAAAGGAGAGAAAGAACCTTTCCGTTAGGTTGACAAGGAGCGGGAACCGATCAAGCCGAGTAAGAGCTAAGAAGATACGCACAGGCTTCTCTTTACTGAGGGCAACCAGCACGGCTAGGAGCAGCAGGAGGATTGCTAAGGGAATAAAGAAGAAAAGGAGATTGCCAAACTGCTGGGCCACCAATATTGAGGACAGTAGGCTGAGGATTACCAAAGCGATAAAGCCGGAAAAGCGGTCGGCAAAGACCGAGGCAGCAGACCGGACTGTGCATTTACTTTTCTTGGCAATGTCATAGATACGAAAGGAGTCGCCGCCAATGTTGGAGGGGAGGAAGAGATTATAGAAGCTCCCGATTAGATAGGTGCTTGTCAAAGTGGAGAGGGGGAGCTGTACGCCATCAGCGAGGAGGAAGAGTTGCCATTTCAGGGCACTGGCAGCCGTGTTTAAGAAGAGCAGGACAAGGATCGGTAGGAAGTAACGCCAATCAATGGAAGCCAAGAGGCCATGCAGATCCTGCACTGGGATCTTCCAGTAGAGCAACACCATAAGCGTGCAGCTGAACAGTACCTTGCCAAGCAGGAGCAGCTGTTTCTTCATACTACTTGTCCTGCTTGCCGACTATTAACCACCTTCGCAGGCACACCAACAGAGACGGTGTAGGCCCCTACGGATTTGGTGAGTACTGCTCCTGCCCCTGCGACACTCCCTCGACCCATATTCACGCCACCCAGCACCGTCACACGCCCACCCAGCCAGACATCAGCTTCTAAACGCACGCCACCGTCTTGCCGAATATCCTGCTTGCGAATCGGCAGATCTGATTGATCGAGGTTATAAATATTATAGGTACCACCACCCACGATCAAGCACTGTTGACCAATCAGGCAGTCTGGGCCTATCTTGACTGGACAACCGTTTGTTGATTGCACGATAGTTTGGGAATTAATCCCACAGTGATCGCCAATGCTGATGGAACCGTTTTTGCAAGAGAGCATAACATTGTTTGATAAGATAACGTTGTCGCCTAGGCTAATAGAGATGTCATTGCTCTCGTGCCGAGCATCCAGGATACAACCTTCACTCATTACCACTGCCTTGCCAAGGCGGATTTTCCCTGGTTGCCGTAGGGTGATGCCTGGCGCGAACATACAATCTGTACCACATTCGGCAAACAGACGGGGCCAGAATTTCTGCCGGAGCAGCATCCCGATTGCTCCTGGTAACGGCCCAAGCAACAAACACCATTCGTAATAGAGTAGGGCAGATAACGAGCGATTGCCAACCATGAGGTCTTGGTATTTGGTCAATGGCGAACCGCTGCCAGTTACCGCCTGGTGAGTTTTCTGCATGGCCAAGTGCGTTGGAAAAGAAGAAAGAGTAGCGTTTCACTGTGCCTGAATACAGTACCCTGAGCCAGGGGCACTGCGCAACTGCAAACCTGTCCTGTAGATTTACCCAGACCACCCGGATCTTACAGATTCAAGCCCCGCAACACCCCACCGTTGGAGAACACGTCGAGAATGGTCAAGGCCGCAGGCTGGACATCAAAGAGCAGGTACATGCTTGGTGGCAGGCCAAGAGCCAAGCAAATCATGGTGCGGATGACTCCTCCGTGCGCAACAACCCCCACCTTGCTGCCTGCTGTGCTCAGAATACCCAACATCGCCTGCACCCGTTGGATAAAGTCAGCTACAGCCTCCCCTTCTGGAAAGGTAAAGTCTGTGTAACGCTGCCAGGCCTCGATACGGGCTGGATCAGCCGCAGCTATTTCGCTGAACGTGCGTAACTCCCAGGCACCGAAATCAATCTCCTGGAGCCGTTGGTCATAGATTGCGTGCTCAATCTGACAGCCCTGCTCACCTAGGTAGGCCAGGGTTTGGCGAGCACGGAGCAGCGGGCTGCAATACCAGGTTTCCACGGCCTGAAGATGCGGTTCGATGAGGCTGTTGAGACGTAAGAGGCCTTGGCCAGATAAAGGCGCATCAGTGCGGCTGCCGAGCAAACAGCCAGGCAATGCCGCTGCTGGCCCGTGCCGGAGCAGATAGAGACAGGTACTTGCTTCTTGATTCATATCTCTGGTGGGTTTGCTGTAGAGTGCCTGGGGTGATTGGAGGTGAAATGCGGTCTGCCTGCCGCCTGAGTGTCTTGCGCAAAGGTATTCTAATGGCTCCTGGCTGGCTATTCTAATCCCTCTCTCCTTCCTATTCTAATGGCTCTTACAGAGGGATTAGAATCCCTCTCTCCTTCCTATTCTAATGGCTCTTACAGAGGGATTAGAATCCCTCTTGCCTTGCTATTCTAATGGCTCTTGCAGAGGGATTAGAATCCCTCTTGTAGAGCTATTCTAATCCCTCGTGCTCTCCGGTTCTAATCCCTTGGCCACAGCTCTTCTTATCCTGTTTTGCGATCTTTTTCCACCCGAAAATGGCGAAGAATCGCTTGACAAAAGATCGGCGGTTGTATTAAGCTTAAGTGTAGAGCTGAATTCTTTCTCTTATATAATTTTTTTTCTCTGAGGAACACGGACATGGCAAGCATTCAATGGCGACCTGAAGTCAATGCCCTTACGGTTCCTCAGTCGTACAAGATGCGCTACCTGCCTCAAAAGACCGTGGGGAGTGAGGTCTTAGCTGCGGAGATTGCCGCAGAGGTTCCTGGTGTCACCCCGGAACAGATGCAGCTCGCTCTGCAAGTTATGGCCCGAAGGATTCAGCAGAATCTGATCGCTGGCAACCAGGTAACCCTGGAGGACGCATTTACTTATACTCTGGCCCTGACTGATAAACTGGAGGATCCAGACAGTCCGCTACCGCCGATAGATGAGGTTCTCCAAGTACGGATTTACGCTTCTCTACCCTTTGTCAAAGAGATACGGCACGCGGCCCATTTAGAAAGGCTAGCCCTCGTAGAGAAGCTCCCCGTGCTTGCCAGTGTCAAGGACTCGCTGCTCAAGCTGGATGAGGTTCTGCAAGCTCAGAGTGTGCTGAAGATTACGGGCAGCAACCTGATGTTCAATCAGGAGGATGCAGAATGCGGTTGCGTGATCGAAGGCACTCGGAGTGGCAGAACAGTACAGACTAAGTATGTCCAGACCTCGCAGACAGAGATCTTGTTGCTGCCGGATATTCCTAGCCAAGAAGAGGCATGGAATAATGAATACACTCTGGTATTCAGCACCCGCTACTCCGAACATGGGACTTTGCGTACCAGTACGTACAAAAGGAAGTTGCGCTCGCCACTGGTAGCACTTATCTCCCCGGCTACGAGTGTGGGTATTCTGACGGGTAATGCCGCAGAGCCTTACGTAGTCATTATGGACGGTGAGGTCAGTGCGAATGAGAGAGTGCGGATTCAGGCAGTGGTAGATATTCGGGATACGAGTCGTCTGCTGTTTAACCTCCTGGATATGCAGGAGGGAGGTAAGGCAGGCCTAGAGGTAATCGTGACAGAGAACGGACTTTATACCTTGCACGGTTTTACTGGTTCTGCGGTTAGTAGCCTGGAGATCAAGGTGATGAGCTTCGACCAGCTCATGAACTTGACCAGAAACGGTTACGCAGGTAGGTTAGTGGATATTTTAGATGTGCGCACAGCGTAACCTGCTTCGAGCAGGTTACAATAGGGATACAAAGGTATCTCACATAATGAAACACCGGAGGGTGGTAAAAATGAAAACAATGAATAAGAAGATAACAGGGATCGCAGCTGCAGCTTTGCTGCTAACAGGGATTGCAGGGTCGGTGTATGCAGCTGATGTTTGCTGTACCGACGGAACAGTGCATGAGGCTGGTGCTTCATTTCGTAATTTTGATACTGGGTTTGCTGTCGGAACCACTCATGGTGTCAAGCTTACCTGTGAGAGTGGTCTTACTACTAATCCTGACTGGACTGGTACTCCAGCAAGATATTTCGAGCTACCAGGCACCCCAAAAGATGCAATGCTTGCTACTGCCTTGACTGCCCTTGCCGACGACAAGAAGGTAAAGTTCTGCCTTGCTAACGCAAAAGATCCGTCATCGGGAACCAATGTAAACGGCCATGTCAAATCAATCTATGTAACAACCACAGCTGTTACACCGTGAGGCTCTATATCGCAGGCTAGGTTTGTCGCTCTTTCCTAGCCTGCGTCCTTATCCCCCTGATGGAGGCTGCCTGTGTTTGTCTATAGAGGCAGCCTTTTGGTCTGTATTGACATGCCTGTGTAGGCAGTAGTCACCTGTTCTAACTACCCTCAGTTTTCACTTTCAATTTGCTTGGATGCAGAGCAGCTAGAAGCAGAGATGGGACACCTGAATCATCACAGCTACGGAAGAATGGCGCAGCGACTGGGTCAGTATGTTCCTGGTGCTTTTGTCTCTGCAACCCTTGTTGAGATTCTCAAGCAACTCGTCACTGAAGAAGAGGCGCAGTTGTGCTCGCTGATGCCACTGCGCACAGTGCCTGCGGAGAAGATGGCACGGGTGTGGGGTATGGATGCTGAAGAGGCAAGGGCAGTCCTAGATCGGCTGGCAGGGAAGGGGGTGGTGTACGCTTTTGCTGGCGATAGCGGCACTGCTTATGGACTGGCTCCACCGGTATTGGGCTTTGTTGAATTCTCCCTTATGCGTACCGACGGTAAGCTGGATGCAAAGCGACTCTCTGAGTTGTACTACCAGTATTGCCAAGTGGAGGGCGACTTTGTTCGTCAACATGGAGCGATATCCTCTCCTGCCTTCACACGGGTCTATGCAGGCGAGGATGTCTTGGAAGATGTCGCTGCCGAGGTGCTTTCCTATGATCGGGTTAGTGTCGGTATTGAGACGGCAACCTGTATTACAGTCGGACTGTGTTATTGCCGTCACAAGATGGAGCATATGGGGCAGGCCTGTAATGCGCCGCAAGAAGTATGTCTCACCTTTAATGAGGTGGCGAGATATCTGGCTGACTACGGTATTGCCAAGGAGATCTCCAAAGAGGAGGCACGCCGTATCGTCAAAGAATGTATGAACGAAGGTCTTGTTCAGATTGGCGACAACACCAGGAGCGGCCTGGCGGTTATCTGCAACTGCTGCGGCTGCTGTTGCGATCTCCTTCTTGGCTATAGGCGGTTCGGCAGCAGTGGACTAATCAGCCCGTCAGCTTTTCTCGCTGCAATTGATCAGAACATCTGTACCAGCTGCGGGATATGCGCCAAACGCTGCCCGGCAGGTGCAATTGATACCGCAGGAGACAAACCGATGGTGAAGCCTAAGGTCTGTCTAGGCTGCGGTGTGTGCGCCCGCTTCTGTCCTAATGATTCGTGCCACATGTATCCCAGAACGCCGCGTCCCTATATCCCAAAAGATTCTATAGAAAAGATTCTGGTCTCCGCTGTCCATGCAGGCAAGCTGGGCAACTACTTGTTCGACAACCAAACAAGCCAACTGCATGCTCTGCTGCGTAGAGCTGTTAATGCAGCAGTGATCTTCCCTCCCATCAAATCCCTTCTACTTTCCAAACTGGTACAGTCTACCATGTTTCGTTTCCTGCGTGCAGGAAAACGCTGCTGATTTTCAAGACAGCTTGTACCCGCTGCCATCTGCTGCTTTCTTTTTACTTCCATTCTGGATGGTAGTTCTTGTATTTTCCGGTTGACAATGGGATGCTTCGTTGTAAGATATGAAGCGAGCGTCATCTTCTATATGGCGGCATCATTACCAACGAAGCGAGACGATTTATGCAAGAAAACAACCTTCCCCGCCGGGAGAGGGAGAGAATCAGGCAGCGGCAGGACATGCTCGCCGCCGCCATCGCGCTTTTCTCGGACAAGGGCTACCACAATGTCTCCATGCAGGAGATTGCCGAGAAGGCGGAGTTCGCGGTCGGCACGCTCTACAAGTTTTTCAAAAACAAGGAAGACCTCTACAAGGCCCTGATCGCGGAGCAGGCGGACCGCTTCCATGCCGCCTTGACCGAAGCGTTGGCAGCGGAAGGCGATGCGGTGGAGCGGCTGCGTGGCTACGTGCGGGCCAAAGGCAGAATCTATATGGACAACGCCGCCTGCATCCGTCTTTATTTTGCCGAACACCGGGGCGCGAGCTTCAACATCAAGGCCGGCTTGGACAGCGAGATCCGCGAACGCTGCGAGCTGGTGCTGCGCCGCTTGGAGAGCGTCTTCGCTGACGGCATGGCGAGTGGCGTTTTCCGCAAAACCGCCGAGCCATACCATCTCGCCTTGGCACTGGACAGCCTCTGCAACGCCTTCCTCTTCCACTGGCTGGAGGGGCGGCAGCCATATCCCGAATCCCCGGACATCATTCTCAATATTTTTTTCCACGGGCTGATGGAAGTAAAGTAGTGGCGAAAAATCTTTCGCCACTACGACAAAATCGGAGACACTATGAAGACAATATATCAACGAAGCCTCCTGCTTGTCCTGCTGTCCGGCAGCCTGCTGACCGCCAGCTGCAAGATGGAAGATGCAAAGACCTGGGTTATGCGGCTCAAAGGCGGCGGCCCGCAGCAGGGGCAACCCGGTCAAGGCCCTCCCGGCTTGCCGGGAGGGCCACCGCCCATGCCTTCGGTGTCCTTTGTTGTCGTGCAGCCGCAGCGCGTGGAGCTGACCGCCGAGCTGCCGGGCCGCACCGCTGCCTACCGGGCGGCGGAAATCAGGCCACAGGTGAGCGGCATCATTCAAAAGCGGCTCTTCACTGAAGGCGCGGATGTGAAGGCGGGCGAGGCGTTGTATCAAATCGATCCTGCGCCCTTTCAAGCCGCACTCGACAACGCCGAAGCAAGTCATTTGGCTTCCCGCAAGGCTGCTGAACGGGCGCAGGCCGCACTGAAAGCGGGGCAGGCCGACTTGGCGCGCCTGCGGGCCACCTTGAGCCTTGCCCGCAGCAACAGTCAGCGGGCCGATGAGCTGTTCAAGAGCAAGGTCAATTCGGCGGTGCAGCGCGATCAGGCGACCACAGAAGTGGCTGTTGCCGAAGCCACGCTGGCCGCCGCCGAGGCGCAGGTCGAGAGCAGCAAGAGCGCGATAGCCGCAGCGGAAGCCTCGGTGCAACAGGCCGAGGCGGCGGTCAAAACCGCCCGCATCAACCTCAGCTATACCAAGGTCACGGCCCCCATTTCCGGTCGCGCGGGCATTTCCAGCGTCACCGAAGGCGCGGTGGTCACCGCCTATCAGCCTGCGCCCCTGACCACAGTGCAGCAGCTCGACCCCATTTACGCTGACATGCCGCAGTCAGCGGCCAAACTGCTCCAGCTCAACAACGGCGGCCAAGCTGCGAAGAACCAGCGCAAAGTCCGCCTGCTGCTGGAGAACGGCGCGGCCTATCCCCTTGACGGCACGCTCCAGTTCAGCGATGTCACGGTGGAGCAGAGCACCGGCTCGGTGCTGCTGCGGGCTGTTTTTCCGAATCCCGACGGGCTGCTCCTGCCGGGGATGTTTGTCCGCACGCTGATTCAGGAAGGCGTGCGCGAGCAGGGCCTGCTCGTGCCGCAGCAGGGCGTATCGCGCAACGGCAAAGGCCAGTCTTTCGCGCTGGTCGTCGGCGCGGAGAGCAAGGCCGAGATGCGGATGCTGACCATCGAGCGGGCGGTGGAGGACAAATGGCTGGTCTCCAAGGGCCTCATTCCCGGCGACAAGGTGATCGTCGAGGGTCTGATCATGCTCCGGCCCGGCGCGGAGGTGAAGGCCGCGCCCTTTGGGGAGAAGCCGCAGGGCGGCGCAGGGCCGGGGCGGTGAGCAGTGCGGCAGGACGTTGTTTTGTATCTGCGAAACCTCTCCCGGAATGCGTAGAACGTATCGCCGGATACGATGAACGTATTCGGCGATAGGAAAAACGTATTCCAAGATACGTTGAATCGATCTTCGGAGCCGCAGAACGGCTCTTGGCTGCCGTTTTTCGCCTCTGAAGAGCAGAAGAACGGCGCATCAGCATATCAGTAAACCAGAAACAACCAGATCAACATGCCCACCATCTCGATGTTCTACGGCATTCTTGTCTCCATCTATTACGAAGATGCGGGGCAGCACAGCACGCCGCACATTCACGTCCGCTATCAGGGGAAGAAAGCCTCGGTCGCGATTGAGGACGGAGCAGTTTTGGCCGGAGATTTTCCGGCGCGGCAGCTCCGCATGGTGCAGGTCTGGTTAGACATTCATAAAGATGAGCTGCTGGCTGACTGGGAGCTGGCTCTTGCAGGCGAGGAGCCGTTCCGCATTGCGCCGCTGCAATAAGACGGAGATCTTTATGGAATTATTGCTGGATGTAGTCAGCGTGATGCCGCAAAAGGACTGCACTTTGCTCCTCACCTTTGAGAACAACGAGCGACGCATCTTCGACATGGCACCGTACTTGGAGCGCAAGCCGTATCTGATGCTAAAGAACGTGCCGTTGTTTATGAAGGCCAGTGTGGAGAACGGCACTGTGGTCTGGCCGGGCAACATAGACATTGCGCCGGAGACGCTTTGGGATTGTTCGAGGGCGATTCGAGAAGGATTTGAAGGATGATGGAATTCCCTGTTGAATTAGAACCAATCAAGAATGAAGTTCAACGTAAAATTGGAAGAAATTTAATTCTGTTCCAACAGGTTGAACATATAATTAAATGGCTTTTAGCTCGCGCAAAGATCGAGGGGTATAGCAGCGAATGGCAAGCAGTCATTGACCGACAGAAAAAAGCAGTTCATCGGAAGACGTTAGGCCAGCTAGTATGCAATTATGTTGAGGAAATGCAGCCTAAAGCTGCTGTGGAAGACGCGGAAGAGGTACATGACCGCCTAAAAGAAAGCTATATGAAAATTGAAACATGGATGGAGAGTGATGATCCTACATATTTTAAGAGAAAGAAGGAATCTTTGCAGGCTTTAAAGAACGAACGAAACGAATTAGTTCATCATTTGCTGCCTCGCTTAAAGCCGTTGTCTCTTGAAAGCTGGAAAGAGGTAGAACAATACCTTGATTTACAGCGTGATAAAATATCGCCTGAGCTTGATGAACTCATAGGTAGAGTGCAAGCTATCCAAGAGGCAGGAAAGATGCTTCTTGAATTTCCAGATCCTGAGGAAGGAACACCTTGACTGACAGGACAAGATGTTAATCCGCAGACAGCGATGTGTGAATACAGGGATTCACTCCCTCAATAGGCTGTCTTTGCCGAAGAACCTATCCCGGAACACGCAAAACATAGTGCCAAATAGGCAGAAGCATACCCTCGGCATGGTCGAACCATACCTGAGGATAGGACAAAGCATACCATCGGTATGCTTCAACCATACCAAAGGATACGTTGAAGCATACCTCAGCTATGGTTCAACCTATCGCAGCAGGCATTCAGCCATCAAAAAGAGCGGCAGATCAAGTCTGCCGATTACCACCAGCACCCAAGGGAGAATCTGATGCTCTCGAAGTTTTTCCTCGACCGGCCCGTGTTTGCCTGGGTCATCGCCATTATTATCATGACCGTCGGCCTGCTGGCGATCTGGAAGATGCCGGTGGCGCAGTACCCGCCCATCGCGCCGCCCGCCATTGCCATTGATGCCTTCTTCCCTGGCGCGTCGGCGGAGACTGTGGAGAACACGGTGACGCAGATCATCGAGCAGAAGATCACCGGCCTGGACGACATGATCTACATCTCCGGCACCAGCTCGTCCTCCGGCAGCTCGCGGGTAGAGCTGACCTTTGCGCCGGGCACCGACCCGGACATGGCCTGGGCCAAGGTGCAGAACAAGCTCCAGCTTGCTCTGGCGAGCTTGCCCGACGTGGTGCAGCGGGCAGGCCTGCGAGTGAACAAGTCCACCCGCAACTACCTGCTGATCGCCGCCCTGATTTCAGAGGACGGCAGCATGGACAGCAGCGATTTGCAAGACTACGCAGCGTCGAGTCTGGAAAAAGTGCTGTCGCGCGTTGAGGGCGTGGGCGAGGTCGAACCGTTTGGCTCGCAGTATTCCATGCGGATATGGGTGAACCCTGACAAACTGACCAGCTACAGCCTGACCTTTGAGGATGTGGCAGCCGCTCTGCGCGCGTACAATGTCGAGGTCTCGGCTGGACAGCTCGGCGGACAGCCTGCGCTGCCCGGCCAGCGGCTCAATGCGCCCATTGTTGTCCAGCATCTGCTGCAAACACCGGAGGAATTCGCCGAAATACCGGTGCGGATCAACCCGGACGGCTCGGCGGTGCGGATCAAAGACATTGGCCGCACTGAGCTGGCCAGCGAACGCAGCGATTCAGTCACCCGGAGCAATGGCAGGCCCTCGGCAGGCTTGGCCATCCGTCAGGCAGCGGGTGCGAACGCTCTTGCCACGGCTGACGCGGTCAAAGCCAAGCTGGCGGAGATGAGCAGATTCTTCCCGCCGGGCCTCAAAGTGATTTATCCCTACGACACCACGCCTTTCACCAAGGTTGCAATCCATGAGGTGGTGAAGACCCTCTTTGAAGCGGTCTTCTTGGTCTTCATCATCATGTATGTGTTCATGGGCAACATCCGCGCCACCATCATCCCGACCATCGCGGTGCCGGTGGTGCTGCTCGGAACTTTTGCCGTGCTGGGTTTTTCCGGCTATTCGATCAACATGCTGACCATGTTCGCTATGATTCTCGCCATCGGCCTGCTGGTGGACGACGCGATTGTGGTGGTCGAGAACGTCGAGCGGATCATGAGCGAAGAAGGGCTGTCGCCGAAGGAAGCCACGGCGAAGTCTATGGACGAGATCACCAGCGCCCTGATCGGCATCGGGCTGGTGCTCTCCGCCGTGTTTGGGCCGATGGCCTTTTTCCCCGGCTCGACCGGCGTGCTCTACCGCCAGTTCTCCATCACGGTCATCTCCTCGATGCTGCTGTCCGTGGTCGTGGCCCTGATTCTGACCCCGGTGCTCTGCGCCTCCTTCCTCAAGCCAGTCAAGGCCGGGCATTCGCCCTCAGAAAGCGCGATCTTTTTCATGCGGCCTTTCTTCACGGCCTTCGAGTTCTTCTTCGGCGGCATCCGCGCCTTGTATGTGCGCTTCGTCGCCTTCTCACTGCGGGTGAAGATCATCTTTCTAGTGGTCTATCTGGTGATTGTGGCTGCCTCCGCTTTGCTTCTCCGGCAGATGCCCACCTCGTATATTCCTGATGAAGACCAAGGTCTGCTGATGGTGCTGGTGCGGCTGCCTGCTGGCTCGACCTTGGATCAGACCGAGGCGGTGCTGACCAAAGTGCGGAGCCATTTTTTGGACACTGAGAAAGACGCGGTGGCTGCGGTTATGACCGCAGCCGGGCGGAGCTTTGGCGGCTTGGGTCAGAACATGGGCATGAGCTTTGTCAAGCTGAAGGACTGGGGCGAACGGCAGCGGCCTGACCTCAAAGTCAAGGCGGTCGCAGGCCGGGCAATGCGGGTTTTCTCGCAGCTGAAGGAGGGGCAGGTCATGGCCTTTCCGCCGCCGCCCGTGATGGAGCTGGGCATGGCCACCGGCTTTGACTTCCAGCTGCAAGACCGGGGCGGCCTCGGCCACGAGGCATTGACCGCCGCCCGCAACCAGCTCCTCGGCATGGCCATGCAGGAGCCGCGCTTGATGGCGGTGCGGCCCAACGGCATGGACGACACGCCCGAATACCGCGTGGATGTGGACTGGGATAGGGCAGGCGCGCTCGGCGTGCCGCTCGGCTCGATCCACAGCACCTTGGGCACGGCCTTTGGCAGCAGCTATGTCAACGACTTCATCCAAGCAGGCCGGGTGAAGAAGGTCTATGTGCAGGCCGACGCGCCGTACCGTCGCCTGCCCGAAGATTTAGACCGCCTCTACGTCCGCAATAAGGAAAACAAGATGGTGCCGTTCTCCGCCTTTGCCACGGCCCGCTGGAGTCTCGGCTCGCCCAAGCTGGAGCGCTTCAACGCCTTCCCGTCCATGAATATCCAAGGCCAGCCCGCGCCCGGCCACAGCACCGGCGAGGCGATGACGATCATGGAGCAATTGGCTGCCAAGCTGCCGCAAGGTATCAGCTTCGACTGGAGCGGCCTGTCGTATCAGGAGAAAATGGCGACCAAGCAGGGGCCAATCCTGTATGCCTTCTCGATCTTCGTCATCTTCCTCTGCGTAGCCGCGCTGTACGAGAGCTGGACGATTCCTTTCGTCAACCTGCTCATGCTGCCGCTGGGCGTGTTCGGGGCGATAGTCGCCAGCTCGTGGCGCGGGATGCCCAACGATGTCTATTTCCAGATCGGCTTCCTGACCACGATGGGCCTCTCCACCAAGAACGCCATCCTGATCATCCAGTTCATCAAGGAGCGGATGGCGGTGGGGCAGGGATTGACGGAAGCCACGCTCGATGCAATTAAAACAAGGTTCCGCCCAGTCATGATGACCTCGCTGGCCTTCTTCTTCGGCGTGCTGCCGCTGGCTCTGGCCAACGGCGCGGGCGCAGGCGCGATGAACGCCCTCGGCACGGCGGTCTGCGGCGGAATGCTGTCCGCCACCTTTATTGACTTGGTGTTTATTCCGCTGTTCTTTGTGCTGGTATCAGGGATGTTTGCAGGGAAGGGTAAGGAACTGGCCTGATTGCTCGGCAGCAATCGGAGGATGCGGCTCTCGTGCCAACATCAAGGAATTACAATAATTAGCAATCAGGTTGAAGTGAAGTTCAAATAAGCAAGAGAAGAGTCCTGCTCGTTTGCCAAGGAGTTCTCCTCGGCAAACGAGGAGTTCGGCTTGGCAAAACTGCTTTCTTGCCGAGTTGCAAAGGAGTTTGGCCGACTAAAATTCCTTTCCTAGTCGGCCAAACTCCTTTGTGGCTCACTAAAACTCCTTGAGTACTCGGCCAGACTCCTTTTCTGCCGAGTACAACTCCTTTGCAAGTCGGCAGAACTCCTCTTGTGCCAAGCCAAACTGCTTTGTAAGCGAGCAAGAAAGGAAGAGTAACTCAGGGGTATGCGAAAAACACCGCACCTATTCTGCCAAAACTTAAGGCCACCTCAAAAGGCGGCCTTGGTTTACAGCGAGATGCAGGAAGGATTCTGTTTACTTCTTGGTATGGCAAGTGGGGCAGGCCAGTAGCTGAACCGGCGGGGTCTTGGTGCTGGTCTTATCCTTGTGGCAGCCCTGGCAACGGCCATGCCCTGCGCGCTGAATCGGGGAAATACCAGGGAGTCTGCCATCCAAAGACACGCCATCGGCATTCTTGTTATGACAGGTATTGCACTTCTGTTGCTTGGTCTCGCCTGCTTTATAGGGAACCTGCTTGCCGTCTGCACCTTTGCCATGATGGCAGATGCCGCAGTCCTTCAGACGGTTCTGATGGTCGCGATGCGGGAAATAAGCAGGATTGGCGGAGCTTGGGCTACCATCGGTGATCACGAGATGTTCTGGCCCCTGATCATTCTGGGCAGAAGTAATGGTCATGACACCTGAGCCGCAGATCAGTGCCAGAGCAGCACCGAAAACTAATGTCTTCCTCATACAAACTCCTCCTTAATGAACGGATGTAACAGGGTTCTAACCAATGAAGTGATAAACAACCTGTTGTTCAGTCGTCTTCTTTTTATCGCCTTGATATAGCTCGACTGCTCTGTTGTGTCAAGCGAAGAGTTGCCGCTGCAACAGCAGACAGCTCAGTTGGAGCCATAACTGTGCAAGCCAGCCAGCAGATAGTTCACTCCGAAATAAGTAAAGAACACCGAAACAAAGCCAATCACCGCCAGCCAAGCGATGCGATTGCCGCTCCAACCTCTCGTAAAACGAGCGTGTAGGGTCAGGGCATAAAGAAACCAGGTGATAATCGACCACGTTTCTTTGGGATCCCATTGCCAGTAAGTGCCCCAGGCTTCGTTGGCCCAGACCGCGCCGGTGATGATCCCTGCGCTCAACCACATAAAGCCAAAGATAATGGTCTTGTGGATCAGGTCGTCGAGTGTTCTCAGCTCAGGCAGACTACCAATCATAGTGTCTGCGGCGAATTTGCGATTATGGGCAACCTGCTTGAGCAGATAGATAATGCCCAGACCGGCAGCCACGGCAAAGGCCCCGTAACCAATGAAGCAAGTGATCACATGGGCGATCAGCCAGTTGGACTGGAGGGCAGGAACCAGGGGGCTGATGTCCTTGCTGAGGCTTTTATCAAGCGAAGTATAGGCCAGCGTGATAAAGGGGATGGGCATGACAAAAGCTCCGATCACTGGCAGCTTGAACTTCATCTCTAACAGAACATAGAAGATGGTCGCGCACCAAGCAAAGAAGAGCAGCGATTCATACATGTTGGTCAGTGGCGCATGACCGATGCCTGCCTGATAGGATTCGTACCAGCGTAACCCGAGACCGACAGTCTGGGCAAGAATACCAAAGAGGGCCAGGATCAGCCCAGCCTGCCCGGCTTTTTTATTCCGAAAGACAAACAGGCCAATGTAGCAAACCGAGGCCAGCAGGTAGGCTAAGGTCGTGATACCGAAAAGCTGCGAGCTGTTCATGATTTCAATTTCTCAGCAGATTAAATGGTGAGATCAAACGCGCCTGCTGCCGAAGCCTTCGGTCAGGGCAGCGAAGGTCTTTTCAAAGCCGAGGCTGTTCTTGTTGGCCTGGCCGACAAAGACAACTACGGTTCCGCCGTTCTCCTCATGCACATAAGCCCAGATTTTGCGATGCGACATGAAAAAGGCGGCGTAGAGACCGAGCAGCATCAGGGCGCAGCCACTGTAAACCCACCAGACTCCAGGATCCTTAGACACTTGGAGACCTGTGGCGTAATGCGGGCCAATTTTGAGTTCATATTTGGTACCAGGCCGCTCAACAATCACCGGCCTGCCGTAGCTCATGGAGAACATCGAAGGTGGCCCCTGCGAGTCCATTAGCCAGATGTTCATTTCTGTGGTCATGCCTGTGCCGTTTGGAACAGGCACACTGTTAGCCTCCTGGATGCGCAGCATTCCCTGGCCACCGCCTTCCTCTTGCCAGCTATGTGTTGCATCCCATTTCTCCGGGTTAACCGGAAAGACCATCTTTTTACCAGTCTTCAGGTTGGTCAGATGAATGATCGGGCTGTGCATGTCATTATAGCTCGACTGGTAGAAGGTGACACCCTTGTAGGTTAGCGGCTTATTGACCTCAATTTCCTTAGTCAGCACCTCTTTCCCCTGCTCAATGATAGTCAGGCCGGAGACATAATCCTTGGGCATCCCGTTGTCGTAAAAATCAATATCAAAAAAATTGCAGCGGACAGTGAAGCTCAGAGGGATTTCGCTTTCATCAGCATAGGAGAAAATGCGGCTCGTACTGGCAGTCTCCGGCAGAGATACACCGCCTTTAAAGGCGAACTGTTGGTTTTTCAGAATCTTCTTCGCTACTGTCGGGGAGCCGATGACCGCGCCTAGCAGGATAATCAGAATGGAGATGTGAACAACATACACTCCGTAGCGGGTCCAACCGCCTTTCTGGGTAAAGAGAAGGATACTGTTCTCCTTAGCGGCGCGGGAGGCGGTCTTCCAGCCTTTGTCACTAAGATAATCAGCGACCTGCCGGGCTGCTGTCTCTACCAAGCCGCTGACCTGCACCTTGTGCTGCATTTTCATCTTGAGCAGCTGCTCAGGCTCGGTATCCAAATTGTCCTTGCGCACCAAACGGATTACGCCTGGCAGTCGGTCCAAACTGCATACGGTCAGGTTCAGACTGAACGCGGCCAGCAGGGTGAGAAACCAGACCGAGTTGTACATGTCGTCCAAGTTGAGAGCCTGAATCACTGCCGCCTTTGATTGTCCCCATTTCTCAATATAATGCTCATCAGGCTGGTTCTGCTGGATGATTGTGCCAATGATGGAGGTGGAGGCAAGCAAGCCTATGAGGAACAGGGCAAGTTGCACCGAGGCCCAAAAAGCCCAGACCGGATTTTTTGCTTTGGCAGCCATATATTGAAACAATGCCTTGAAAGGAGAAATAAAATAGAAATAGGGGCAGAAAAGACAAACAAATGCTCGAATCATTCAAGCATAGGCCAGAAAAGCTGTCAATCTTTTTTCCCTATAGGATAGGCTCGAGCGCAGAGAGGCAACGGAGCGGAGAATGTTCTGTTGTCAGAAAATGACATCCATTGGTGCATCGTCGGGCGGGTCGTTATCCGGCTCGTCTGCTGGAAAAATATCTGGCGTGAACAGCTCCTGAGCTGCGCGACCATGTTTGGCATGTTTTAACTCTGGCAGGACATATTCCCGGATCTTCTCAATTTCATGGGGCAAACCTCTGTCCTCGCGGCAGACTGGACACTCTTTGACATGGCTGTCCACAAATTGCATCATGCGGCCAGGAGCCATAGTCTCCTGCTTGACGTGCGTGTGCCATTCTTTGACCAGGCGAAGCAGCTGATTGCATTGCATAGAAAACGGTGACTGTGCTCAGAGGGTTGACGGGGGAGGGTCAGCGACAAATAGATGACCTATTATAAAAAAAGTTGTATTTCTGGTCAATATCTATTACAAAGAAACATCCACACTGTCTCTTTGCGCTGGATTATTGGAGCGCAAGCGGGGCTGGTTGGGTATCTAGCTGTTTCGGAAGTGGAAAGGGTACTGGTGGCCCTCCCGGACTTCAAATCCGGTGTGCCGGGTGAACAGCCTGGCAAGTGGGTTCGATTCCCATGCACTTCCGCCAGATTGAGTTGTATAAACTAACCACCAACAAAAAAGGAGAGCAAGATGAGAAGAAAGAAGTTGGTTTCTGGCGTAATGATGTTGGCTCTGCTGGGCTTTGCGGCAGAGAGGTCACTTGCTGAGGAAGTTGTTATTGATCAGGAGCAGGAAGTTGTTGATCAAGGCCAGGGCGAAGTTATTGTTGATCAGGAACAGGATGTTGATGCTGAACAAGAGCAAGAGGTTATCGTTGATCCCAAAAAAGGCGGCTATCATCCTCCAAGTGGGCAATGCAAGGCATCCAATCCACCTGTGAATGGCCAATGTATTTACCTTAATCTTAAGGAAAAGGAAGGGCTTAAGCATAAATTCTGTCCGAAGCAGGACGAGTTTACCCCGATTATTCAAACTGGGGAGTGCTGGTCGCAATGTATTTATCCAGGCCGAATGGGAAAGACCTATAAACCGGTCAAAACATGTATTGACTGTGATCAGGTTGTGCAAAACGGAACACAAACTATCACAAAAAAGGAAGTTGTCAGAATCGTGACTCCTGGGGTGCTAAAGAGGAAATGCATCGAAAAACCCAGCGGGCATTATGAGTATAAGGTAGTCTGGCCAAAGCCTAAAACGGTAATGATAAAGGACTGTACTCCCAACACGACCCCCCTTCCCTCTGTGTGCCGTAAAAAACTACAGTCAGTAACAGTCACATATGAGAGACCTACTCTATTAACGCATACTATCACGCACCCAATATCGTTTCCATACAGCTGGGAAGACTTATACAGAAGACCTGTTCCCTGCCCGCCGAATGGAAAGGGTGGAACCGACTGTTCTTCTGTCTGCAATGAAACCAAGCCCGGGCACAAGACAGTGGAAATTGAGAAGTGTATTGATAAAGTTGTCCAGGAACCAGGAACTATCGTTAAGCAGTACTTTGTAACGGTATGCGAGCCGGATTCGACTAATCCTCCTCCATGTCAGATAACACGGAGGCAGGTGCAGGGAGAGCCTCAGATCATAAAAGTTCCGATCATGGAAAAGGTATGCTCCGACCGCGTGATTATAGGGCAGCCTGAACCAACCTATGGCACTGTTACCTTTAAGGTGCCGGACTACAAGGTTGTACCGAAGCCTCCTGTAATAGATTGTATTGGAGTGCCGCCACAAGTTTGCAAACCAGTACTCGTCTGGAGGCAAGAGGCTTTCTGTCAGGATAAGGGCAATCATTCTGGCCTCATTACCCAGGTTCAGGAGGCTCTTGTTCAGGAAGGATTTGATGCTGGTCCGGCTGACGGCGTGCTGAATGACAAGACCAAACAGGCCATCGTGGACTTCCAGAAGGCCAAGGGTCTTGCCCAAGGCGGTACCTTGACCAAGGAAACCGTTGAGGCCTTAGGTATTTCTCAATAACAATACCTTTTGCAACGTTGATTACAAAAGGGGGACACAGAATGTGTCTCCCTTTTATTTTACTATCCCGCCAATTTTTGCCGCAAGCGGCGGAGTATTAGCCCCACCGCTTCGCAATCAAGAGACGCACTTCTTCTCCTGCTGCTTATGCGGCATCGCCTTGGTGTCTAAGACAACCACGGTGATGCCTCTGCCCTCAGTAGCAAGCTGCTCCATAATGCTGGTTTTTCCCTTAAGGCGTTGCCAGAAAGGTGCCTTTCTGCCTGGGCTGCCGATGACAATATGCCCAACCCGATATTCTTTGGCAAACTGAAGGATCGTCTTGACGATATCATCACCCTTATAGGTGAAAACAGTTGCTCCTAACTGCTGGGCAAGGGTCAGGGTATTGGCGAGCATCCGCTGCGTCGCTGCATCAATTGCGGTTGGCAATTCTTTAGAAGTCTGCACATAAACAGCATACCAGTTGCGGTTCAGCCGTCCTGCCAGACGGGAAGCATACCTGAGCAGGGCCTCGCTGTTCGGCCCCATGGAACTAAGGCAGACCATGATCTGATCCGGGCTTGACGGACAATCCCCAGCCAGGGCATCACGTTGTCGCGAGTCAATTTGTGAGGCCAGCTCGCGCAGGGTCAGCTCACGGAGCTGTTCAAGATTAACCGAGCGAAAGAAGTGCGCCAAGGCCGTCTCGATCCGCTCGACAGGATAGACCTTGCCTTGCTGTAGGCGATGACGCAAGTCCTCGGCAGTGACATCAACGTTGACAATCTGATCAGCCTCAGCCACGATACGGTCTGGTATGCGCTCGCGCACCTTGATGCCGGTGATGCGTTCCACCGTTTCATACAAACTTTCCAGATGCTGGATGTTCAGGGTTGAAATAACATGAATGCCTGCGGCGAGAAGCTCTTCCACATCCTGATAGCGTTTAGCATTCTTGCTGCCAGGCACATTGGTGTGGGCAAACTCGTCCACCAGCACCACATGCGGGTGACGGTGAAGAATCGCCTCTAAATCCATCTCTTCAATCACGATGCCGCGATAGGTGATCTGGCGGCGCGGAATGCGTTCCAGGCCGACTGCCAAGGCCTCGGTCTCCGCTCTTCCGTGCGTCTCCAGCAGGCCGACAGCGACATCAACTCCTTCTTCTTTGAGGCGACGGGCCTCAAGGAGCATCTGGCAGGTCTTGCCTACCCCGGCGGCATAGCCCAAGTAGAGCTTCAATCTGCCGCGCTGCGAGCGGCGGATCAGGCGCAGGAAGCTGTCAGCACGGCTGCTGTTCATCTACGGCTCCATCTTATCCAGAGCCATATTCACGCGCAACACATTCACCAGGCTGTATCTTCCGACGTGTTCAACATGCTGCTCAAGGAGCTGCATAAGTTGTTCTGCTGTTCTGCCTCTCGCGGCAGCTATTCGTTCTATCTGACCACGGGCAGCCTGGATTGTGAGATGCGGATCTAAGCCACTGCCAGATGCGGTCACTACATCAGTAGGCACGGGTTTTACTTGCAGATGAGCGAGTATCCCCTCTGCTCGTTGGCGAAGCACGGGGCTGGTGGGCGAGAGATTGCTGCCGCCTGCCGCAGAAGCATTGTAGGCAACCGCTGAAGGCCGAGGCCAGAAGTATTCCGGCCTGCTGAAGCCTTGGGCGATCAGCTCGCTACCGATATCGCCTTGCCAAGTGCTGATCAAGGAGCCATTGGCAGTATGCGGGGTCAAGGTCTGACCAATAGCCAAGATGACCAAGGTGTAAACAACGCAGCAGATAAGCACCGTGGCCAGGACAATCCGGCCTGAGATCGCGAGCTGCACTAAAATGCCTGTGGGTTGAGCTTGTGCCTTCATGATCAATCTCCTAAAGAATACCTGTCAGGGTTAAGGTCAGGTCAATCAGCTTGATGCCGATAAAAGGGGTCAGCAAGCCGCCTAAGCCGTAGAGCAGCAGATTGCGACGAAGAATACTGTCTGCACCCATAGGCCTATACTTCACCCCCTTGATTGCTATCGGAATGAGCAGGGGAATAATAATCGCATTAAAGATCAAGGCTGACAAGATCGCACTCTGCGGGGTTGCCAGGCCCATGATGTTGAGAGCTGATAGTTGCGGCATCGCTAAGATGAACATCGCCGGAATAATCGCAAAGTACTTGGCCACATCATTGGCAATCGAGAAGGTCGTCAGAGAACCACGGGTCATGAGCAGCTGCTTGCCAATCTCAATCACCTCAATCAGCTTGGTGGGATCGCTGTCCAGATCCACCATATTGCCTGCTTCTTTCGCAGCCTGGGTGCCGGAATTCATGGCAATACCAATGTCTGCCTGTGCCAAGGCAGGGGCATCATTGGTGCCATCGCCCATCATGGCAATCAGCCGCCCAGCCCGCTGCTCCTGCCGAATGTATGCCAGCTTATCTTCTGGTCTGGCTTCGGCAATGTAATCATCCACGCCTGCTTGTGTGGCAATCGCCGCCGCCGTCAGAGGATTATCACCTGTTACCATCACCACCCGCAGACCCATTGCCCGTAAACGTGCAAAGCGATCTCGGATGCCTGGTTTCAGCACATCTGCCAACGCAATCACCCCCAGCACATTCTTACCTGCGGCAACCACGATAGGGGTACTGCCCTGGCGAGCAACTTGGTCAACCAAGCCCCGCAGCGGTGCAGGAATTACCCCGCCTAATCCTTGAATATAAGCCTGGGCTGCATCAGACGCTCCCTTGCGGAACGAATGTCCATTAGGGAGATCAATGCCGCTTAAGCGAGTTTGGGCAGAAAAAGCTATGACCTTGGCCCCTGGGAACTCTCTGGGCGCATTCGCCTTGAGTAAATCCTCACCCAGCTGCACGATAGATTTGCCCTCTGGGGTCTGATCCCCAAAGGAGGCGCACATGGCTGCTGCGGCCAGCTGGGCTTCAGTTATCCCAGGCAAGGCGTAGTATCTTGTGGCCTGCCGATTGCCCATCGTAATCGTGCCGGTCTTATCAAGCAGCAGGGTATCAATATCGCCAGCTAATTCCACCGCCTTGCCGCTCTTGGCCAGCACATTGGCAGAAAGGGCACGATCCATGCCAGCAATACTAATCGCGGCCAGCAGGGCACCAATAGTCGTGGGAATCAAGCAGACGAGCAGGGCAATCAGGGTCGGTATTGGCAGAGATACGCCAAAATATCGACCAATCGGCCACAAGGCACCAGTGACCATCAGGAAAGCCAGGGTCAAGCCAGCTAAAGTTACGGTCAGAGCCAGTTCATTCGGGGTCTTTTGCCGGACGGCCCCTTCCACTAAGGCAATCATCCGATCAAGGAATGAATCGCCTGCCCCGGCAGTAATACGGACGACAAGCTGATCCGAAAGCACCCGGGTGCCACCAGTAACGCCAGAGCGATCACCGCCAGCCTCACGCACCACGGGCGCAGATTCACCAGTGATTGCCGACTCATCAACGCTGGCCGCACCTTGCAGTACCTCGCCATCGCCAGGAATAATTTCCCCTGCTCGAATCAAGACTAAATCATTCTCGGCCAGTTCATCCGAACCAACCAGCTCTTCACTACCATTGGCAACCCGGCAGGCCAGCGTCCTACTGCGGGTCTGCTTTAAGGTATTAGCCTGAGCCTTGCCTCGCGCTTCAGCTAAGGCTTCAGCAAAGTTGGCGAATAGGACAGTCAGCCAAAGAATCACGGCCACGGCAAAGGTATAGCCGACCGCTTCTTGCGTGTGCAATAGATCCAGGACCAGCACCAGGGTGGTCATGGCTGCGCCAATTTCCGTGACAAACATGACTGGATTGCGGGCCATAAGCCAAGGCTTCAGCATGACCACCGACTGCCGAGCAGCAGTCCGCAGGAGCTGCGGTTCAAAAAGCGAGGCCCGACGAGCTTTGCGCCGCTCTAACTTAGGTTGAGCTGTTTCTATGGTGTTAATATTCATAGTGTATTCCTTGCGCTCTTAGCACTGGGTACGAATAACTTTGTAACGCAATGCTGGCGCAGATAGATATTGAGAACCAGACAATGCTTAGGACGCTTTGTCCATAATGCTTAGGAGGCATCATTCATAATGCTTATGGCGATTCGTCTATAATGCTTAGAAGACTTCATCCATAATACTTAGGAGACTTCGTACATAATGCTTAGAATACTTCGTCCTAAGCATTATGTTTTTTTGGCTAGAGCGGCTTGGTCGTTATCGCAGCCAAATGTTCGGCAATTGGCCCAAGAACTGCTACTGGCAGGAACAAAAGCGCACCTACGAAAACGATGCTACCAAGGATCACTAAGCCAAAAAGCGGCGTATCTGTACGTAAGGTACCAACAGTCGTTGGGGTGGGTTTCTTGGCTGCGAGTGAGCCAGCAATAGCTACAGGAAAGATGATGGGTAGGAAGCGGGCCAGGAGCATGATAATGCCTGTGGCTACGTTCCAAGGCACGGTGTTATCAGCCAGTCCTTCTAATCCAGAGCCATTATTCGCGGCCGCAGAACTGAATTCGTATAATATCTCTGTAAACCCGTGCAGGCCTGGATTGCCAACCGTACTTGCACCCCAAGATGTTGCTGCAAAAAGAGCAGTGCCGCCAAGGATGAACAAGGGGTGGATAAGGATGGCTAAAAGAGCAAATTTCATCTCCCGAGTTTCCACCTTGCGGCCCAGATATTCTGGTGTGCGACCCACCATCATGCCACTGATGAACACGCCGATAATGATATAGAGGAACATGTTAATCATGCCAACCCCATTGCCGCCAAAGATGACATTGAACCACATGCCAATCAGTGCCAATAGGCTGGTGAGCGGGTTAAGGCTGTCGTGCATTGCATTGACGGAACCATTGCTGGTAGCTGTAGTCAGGATGCTCCAGGTAGCACTGGCCGTTGGGCCGAAACGCAGTTCCTTGCCTTCCAGATTAGCTGCGGTCTCAATGGGCAGACCAATCAAAGCAGCGGTCGGTGCGCTCTCGTAATAATTAGCCAGACAAATCTTGATCAGCAGCAGGATGGCCATGACTGCAAAGATCACGGTCGCATGGCGCATTCGGCCTGTAATACGGCCAAACATCCAGACACAAGCCATAGGAAGCAGGAGGATGCTCATACTTTCGAGAAGATTGGTCAAACTCGTTGGGTTCTCAAAGGGATGAGTGGCATTGACCCCAAAGAAACCACCGCCATTGGTGCCTAATTGCTTAATGGCGACAAAGGCAGCAACAGGCCCCCTGGCAATGACTTGCGTCACTCCTTCTAGGGTGCTTGCATGTACTGCACCCTGCAAGGTCATGACTACGCCACCCAGCACCAGCAACAGTGCCAGCAGAGCTGATAAAGGCAACAGGATCAGCACGACTGCTCGCAGCAGGTCTTGATAAAAATTACCTAAGCAGGTGCGGCCTGCCAATCCACGGGCTAAGGCACTAAGGGCCGCAAGACCAGTGGCCGCAGATACAAATTGCAGCCACATTAAAGCAAAGAGTTGGGAGAAATAACTCAGCGAGACCTCGCCGGCATAATGCTGAAGGTTGGTATTGGCAACAAAGGAAGCGGCAGTATGGAAAATAAGGCTTGGCTCAAGTGCGCCCTTGCTGTCCGGGTTGAGCGGCAGCCATTGCTGCAAGGCGAGAATGGTATAAGCAACCACGAACATCACGCCGTTAAACAGGAGCAGAGAAAAGAGATACTGCTGCCAGCTTTGCCCTTTAGCAAGTGCTGGCCCGCCTATTTTCTGCAAGAGCAGCTCAAGCTGTCGCCGCCAGAGTGAGATGCTGTTGTCCGGCTCCATTGCCCAGGTTATGGCCTTACCCAGAGGCCAGGAGAGTAGGATAGTACCAACGAGAAGCAAGAGAATGAAGAGAAGATTCATGTATAACTCCCCAGCCTAAAAGCGTTCAGGATAGATAAGGGCATAAACGAGGTAGACTATGCAGATCAGCAGCACGCAACCAGACAGGTAAATCATAAGGCAACTCCTAGATTCGCTCGCAGAGAGCAGTGAGTAGTATCATGGCCACAAAAAGGCTTAGGCCAATAAGCAGGAAGATAACATGCAACATGGTTCAGCTCCTTGGTGAAGAGTATCGGATTAGCCTCTGACGGTGGGCGGTAAAGCGTGTTACTGTGGCTCACAGTTACCTGCAAGAGGCAGGGTGAAACCAAAGATCGACCCCTGGCCGAGGCGGCTTTCTACGCTCACCTGGCCATTGTGTGCCTGGATAATCTCGCGGACAATTGACAGACCCAGGCCAATGCCTGACTTCTCATCTTGACCAGGCGCACGATAGAACTGTTCAAAGAGGCGGTTAAGATGCTCATGCGCTATACCTGTGCCTGTATCTGCAACAAGGAAATGCACCAGGTTTGGCTTGCGTTCGGCTTGCACGGTAATGGCTCCGCCAGGTGCGGTGAAACGTAGGGCATTGGTCAGTAAATTAGTAAAGACCTGCCTGATTTTCTCGGCATCCGCCAGCACCAGAGGCAGTTCTTCAGGTACCTGATTGGTAAGCGTCAGCCCCTTATCCTTGGCAGCAGCAAGAAACGGCTCAACAGCATCCTGAGCAAGAGTCAGCGGCAAGACAGGCGCTGGCGCAAGCTCCGCTTTGCCCGCCTCGATTCGATTAAGATTGAGCAGGTCATCAAGGATGTTGGCCAGCCGCTCACTCTCTTCACGGGCCGCAATCAGTAATTCATTCTGCTGGGTATTGAGCGGACCAATCTTATCCTCGAGAAGGAGGTGAATAGCCATCCGCAAGGAAGTAAGGGGGGTTTTGAGTTGATGGGAGACTGTGGCCACGACACCACGTTTCATCTCCTCTTGTTCATGGATTTGGGTGACATCTTTGAGAATTAAGGCCAGACCATTTGGTTCCAGGTGTTCTGAGCCAAGGGGAATAGGTATTGCCATAGGCTGGAAAAAGTATTCGCGCTGATCAACAAACTGCTGTATGCAGCCGCTTGCAAGGTCATGCTCAACCGTCCGGCCCTCGGTCAGGGCTTTACTGAGCAAAGGCGGCAGCCAGGCGTAGCCAAGCTCATGGGCGAGGACTCCTGGCTTCAGCCCGAAGTGCCGCTCTGCCGTTTCTGTGGCCAGCTCTACCCGGCCTTCCAAGTCCAGCACCGCCACTGCATCAGGCAGGGCTTTGAATACCTCCTCAGTGGCCTGGCGTGTACGGAGCAGACTGGTCTTATTGGTATTACGCACTTGCCGTAAGGCAGCGGTCATCTCATTGAAGGATTCTGACAGCAGCCCGACTTCATCATGAGCACAGGTCTCAAGGACAAGATCAAGGTTGCCTTGCCGAATCTCATTCGTCAATTCAATCAGTCGCTTAATTGGATGCAGGATCCATTGTTGGGTAAGGTAGCTGAAGAGCAGAGCCAGCAGGGCAGCAACCGCAATAGCAGTCAGCATGTGGCGATGGGCGATTGTTGCAAGACGACGAGCAGCTGTGCTCGCCTCGATCATGTTGTTCTGGTTCATGATCAGAATTTCTTGGGCCAGCTGCTTGATTTGTCCAGAGAGCAGCTGCACGTTGCTTTTGTCATGCACTGAGCCTGTTGCCTGTGGCACAGCCTGGAGGTACTGCATAAAGAGCACCTGAATCTGCTCTGCTTTCTCCTGTTCCTGGGGCAAGGTGATGTTGCTTAACTCTACAGCAAGGGCCTGGTGAAACTGGGCAACATGTTCGTCAATCAGCTGCTGCCCTTCTGCTTCTTGGCCTAATAAGCTAGAGAGGATACCATTATCTATGCCTGCCAGAGCTTCCTTCATGGTCTGACAGGCAAGAACGCTGCGGTAGTTCTCGGTAAGGATTAAATCAATGGCCTGACCAAGCTGTTCGATCTGGCTCATAGTCAGCAAGCCGATCACAACCATAACAGCCAGCAGGCTGCCAAAGCCAAAGATGAGTTTCTGTTTGATACCTAGCATAATGCTGCTCCTTGTGTTTCTCTATGCAAACGATGTGCCAATCTGGCAACGCTGTCTTTTCAGTAGGATATGCTTCGGAACACAAGAGGAAGGCTTGTGAAGGACAAGGAAACAGATGCGCTGACCTTGCGTTTTGCAATGCCGCGCGGGAGGGAATTAGATGCCGTACTGCTTTCGTTTGTGCCAGAGGGTGGCCTGGTCAATGCCGAGCAGGTCAGCGGCTTCTTGCAGGGTCTTGGTAGAAGCAAGAAGGCGGCGGATGTGCTGCTCTTCAATCACTTTCAGTGAAACAGGATCACCGAGCTGCACCTGCGAAGGGCGGGGGGCAATGGATGTGGGCAGATATTCTCTGCCAATCAGCTCTGTCGGGCAGAGAATTACAGCCCGTTCGATCACATTGCGCAGTTCACGAACATTGCCAGGCCAGGCGTACTGCCGCAGGGCAGTCAAGGCCTCGCCGCTGAACCCAGCCAGCAACTTATGGTTCTGCCCAGCAAAGAAGCGCAACATCGCGTGCGCCATGTTCTCAACATCATCAGGACGCTCGGCCAAAGGGGGTAACTCAATTTGAATGACATTGAGCCGATAATATAAATCAGCACGGAAGTGACCTTCTTTGATCGCAGTCTCTAAATCGGTATTGGTGGCAGCCAGAAGCCGGACATTGGCTTTGCGGGTCAGCTGTTCACCAATGCGCTCATATTCCCGATCTTGGATAAAGCGCAGCAATTTGGGCTGGAGGGCTAAGGGGAGATCACCGATCTCATCCAACAGCAATGTGCCGCCATCACATGCAGCTACTCGGCCTGGGTTATCGCGCAGTGCGCCGGTGAAAGCACCTTTGGCATGACCAAAAAGTTCACTCTCTAACAGCTCCTGGTTCAGGGTTGGACAGGAGATAACCGCAAAGGGTTTGTCCTTCCGGTTACTCCACTGATGAATAGCCCGCGCCAGCATAGTCTTGCCGGTGCCGCTGGAACCACGCAGCAAAACCATTGCTTCAGAAGCAGCCACCTGCCGGGCAAGCTCAATGGCTCGCTGCATAAGATGGTGGCGAGAAGTAAAGGTGACTTCTGGATGCAGCTGGGCCAGATCCTCTTGCAGGCAGGCAATATGTTGTTCCATTGCGCGCAGCTGGGCTGCTCGTTCTGTGACCAGTTCTACCTGCGCAGGTGTAAAAGGCTTGGGCAGATAGTCTGCTGCCCCGCGCCGCATCGCCTCTACAGAGGTATCAATGGAGGCATAGGCAGTAATAACGACAATCTTTAGCCACGGACATTCTCCTAAGAGCGAGGGAATTAAATCTAAGCCGTTCTGTGTCCCTGAACGGAGATCAACAAAGGCAAGATCAAATACCCGACGGCCTGCTTCAGCCAAAGCATCTTTGGGATTGCTGACCGCAGCGGTTCGATGGCCGCGTGCTTCCAGGCAAAGGGCAAGGGTCTTGCGGATATTGACTTCGTCGTCAATAATAAGGACGTTAAGCGGCTGTTTGGGCTGATGGTCATTCACTCTATGGCCTTCCTAAGCAATTGTGGAGTTGCCCGCGTGATTGCGTTCTGCTTTTATCGCTCCTAACAGAACCTGTCCATGAAAAAATGCGCAGGCTGCCAACAGAGACAGCGGTTGACAAGGCGCAAGGATTCTGTTTTGATGGAACAGCTTCCTCTACTTTATCTCTTCTAGGATAGGTGTATGCGTATTCAGCCTGTTATTCTTGCCGGTGGCACGGGCACGCGGCTTTGGCCCTTGTCTCGAGAGCTGTATCCGAAGCAGTTGCTCTGCCTGACCGGCGAGCATACCTTGCTCCAGACCACCCTCATCCGGGTGAGCTTACTCCCTGATGTTCTTCCACCAGTTATCGTGGTGGGCGAGGAGCACCGCTTTCTCACGAAAACCCAGGTTGAGGCCTTGCACCTCTTTCCTGAATATCAATTGCTCTTAGAGCCGCTCGGCAAGGACACCGCTCCGGCAGTCTGCGGGGCTGCGCTCCATGCTCGCCAGGAGCAGAAGCAGGAAGATATACTTCTGCTCGTTCTGCCAGCGGATCATCTCATTGTCCGGCCTGATGATTTCATCCTCGCTGTGGCCAAGGCGCATGAGCAAGCAGCCCAGGGCAAGTTGACCACCTTTGGCATTGTGCCTGACCGCCCAGAGACCGGTTACGGCTACATTCGCAGGGCTGGAGATGGCTCCGTACTGTCCTTTGTCGAGAAACCTAACCTGGCCACAGCGCAGCGATACCTTGCCGAAGGCGGTTGGCTTTGGAATAGCGGCATGTTTGCCTTTCCCAACGAGAAGCTGTTGGCTGAGTTCCAGGTTCACGCGCCTGAGATCCTGCGTTGTATGGAGAAAGCTGTGCAAGGCGGCAAAGCCGATGGGGTATTCTTCCGCTTTGATGCCGAGGCCATGCAGCTGTCGCCAGCCAAATCCATTGACTACGCCATTATGGAGAAGACTGCGTGCGCCGCAGCGGTTGAGGCCGACTTTGGCTGGAGTGATATCGGCTCCTGGAGTGCTTTGCATGAGGTAGCCGAGAAAGATGCACAGGGCAACGTGGTGAGCGGTGATGTGCTGCTTGAAGATGTGGAGAATTGTCTGATTCGCTCGGAAGATACACTGGTGGCTGCTGTTGGTTTGCGGGATATTTTGGTCGTAGAAACCGCTGATGCCGTGCTGGTTGCCCCTTTAGATCGCGCCCAGGACATCAAGAAGATAGTTAACAAACTGAAGCAGCAGCAGCGAACCGAGTTCCGCACCCATCGCACGGTGTATCGGCCCTGGGGCAGCTATACTACCCTGGAAATCCAGGAACGCTTCCAGATCAAACGGATTACAGTCGTACCTGGTGCCCAGTTGTCCTTGCAAATGCACCATCATCGCTATGAGCATTGGATAGTGGTCAGCGGTACAGCCAAGGTAGAGACGGGTGAAGAGGAGTTTCTTCTTTGTGAGAACGAATCAACCTACATCCCTTTGGGTACGCAGCACAGGCTCACGAATCCTGGCGTGATTCCCCTGGAGTTGATTGAAATTCAGATCGGCAGCTATCTTGGTGAGGATGATATTGTTCGCTTTGATGATGCCTATGGCCGGGGAAAATAACCCGTTTGCCAGTTATCAAGCCATAAATACAACCCAAAGGAGGAGCAGAACATGCCTGAACACAACACAACTGAAACGGAAAATCAGGACAAACCAGCAGCAGTTCAGCCAGCTGCGCCCAGAAGGAACAGCGCAAAGCCGAAGAAAGAAAAAAGCTGGCTGGATAAAAACATCCACTCACTGCTTGCCAGTGGCATTCTCCTGCTGACCTTCTTTTTGTACTGGAAGATCATAATGTACCCTGCCGACCTTGGAAAAAATGGGATGAAAGAGATTCTCATCTACATTGTAGGTGCTCTGACCACGGTTTCGACCCAAATTGTCTCCTATTACTTTGGCTCCAGCTCAGGGAGTGCAAGTAAAAGCGAAGAACTCCACGACTTGCGCGACAAAACTCATGCGGTGAATGCCCCCAGCAACCCTACGAGTGTACCCAACAACCCGCCGAGCGAGCCTAGCAACTCTCCGATTGTCCAGCCGTAAGAAGAAAACCAGGGGCGAAGACTTCTTCGCCCCCTGTCTCACCTTGCCAACAGCTCACAAACTCCCATCTGCCAGGCCCGGCTCCAGCACATGTTTGACATCATAGATCACGGCCTGCGGGCGACAGATGCGGGCGAATGCTGCCTGGTTTAACCCGGAAAACTCCTGATGTGCTACGGCCAACACTACCGCATCATAGCGGTGTTCAGGCAGTTCCTTGATCATGGTTACGCCGTACATCCGCTCTGCTTCCCCTGGTTCTGCCCAGGGATCATACACTTCGATCTGCGCGCCGTAGGAATGCAGCTCATCAATGATATCTGTGACCCGCGTATTGCGTAAATCCGGGCAATTCTCCTTAAAGGTCAGGCCGAGAAGAAGAATCCGGGCATCTGCTACCTGAATCCGCTTTCTCAGCATCAGTTTGACTATCTCTGAGGCGATGTAACGGCCCATATTGTCGTTGAGCCGTCGGCCTGCCAGAATTACCTCTGGGTGATAACCGACTTGTTGGGCCTTGTGGGTGAGATAATACGGGTCAACACCAATGCAATGGCCGCCAACTAGGCCGGGTCGGAAGGGCAAGAAGTTCCATTTCGTGCCCGCAGCCTTGAGAACTTCCAGGGTATCAATGCCAAGTCGGTTGAAGATCAAAGCCAGCTCGTTGATGAGGGCAATATTGACATCGCGCTGGGTGTTTTCAATCACTTTAGCGGCTTCAGCTACCTTGATACTGCTGGCTTTGAAGGTCCCAGCGGTGATGATCGAGCCGTAGAGCTGATCAACAAACTCGGCAATCTCTGGCGTGGACCCAGAAGTGACTTTCACGATAGTTGGCAAGCGGTGTTCGTGGTCGCCAGGGTTGATTCGCTCCGGGCTATAGCCGGCAAAGAAGTCGCGATTGAATTTTAGGCCAGACACTTGCTCCAGAATTGGGATGCACACCTCCTCAGTTGCCCCTGGATAAACCGTAGATTCGTAAATCACCACATCGCCCGACTTCAACACCCGGCCAACCGTGCGAGATGCGCCTTCCAGTGGAGAAAAATCGGGCCGTTTGCTGTCATCAACCGGTGTTGGTACAGCAACAATGAAGACATTGCATTGCCGCAGGTCATCAATCGAGCTGGTAAACTGTATTTGTCGAGCCGCAGCCAATTCTTCTCCGCTGACCTCGCGGGTAGTGTCGATACCTTTCCTTAATTCGGCGATACGCTGCTCTTTCAGGTCAAAACCAATGCAGGGCAGTTTCTTGCTAAATTCTACAGCTAAAGGCAGACCGACATAGCCCAGGCCGATCACGGCGAGTTGGGTTGATTGCAGATTGGGCATCGTGATTTCTCCAGGTTGTAGTTTGTAGAGGAGCTGCGTAGTTACATACCAATTGCTCGGAACTAACCTGTACACCGGTTTGGTCAACGAGGCAAGAGCACGGAGCAGGAAAGTTTTGCTTCTTGCCTGCGCGCAGCGAAATTGCGGGAAAAAAGAACCTTTTTCTGCTCGCTGCCAAAAGGTTCTTGCTGACTCAACACTCTTGTTGGCTCAATAACACAAGGTTTCTGTTAAGCCATACAAGGTTGCGGCTTAACCACAACTCTTCGTAGCTCGGCCACAAAGAGTTGTGGCTTACCCAGAGAAGGTTCTTGCTTGGCAACAACCTTCTCTGGCTTAACAAGAACCTTTTGTTGCTCGGCAACAACTCTCTGCTGCTCGGCCAGAACCTTCTCTTGTTTGGCAGTAAAAGGTTTCTGCTTGGCCACAACCTTCTCTTGCTCGGCAAGAACCTTTTGTTGCTCGGCCAACACCTTTTGTTGTTAAGCAAGAGAAGGTTGTTAGTAAGCCAAACACGTTTACCAACCGCTTTGGCTTGAGGAAAAGTTACTGCCCAAGCAGTCCAATTCAGTTAAATTGCATTTCCCAGCCAACCAACTGCTCTCGTCGGTACTTTTTTTGGAGTTATCTTTATTTCCCACGGAGTATATTCGGCCAAATTTGGTTGTGAAGCTGCAATTGCAAGCGTATTGGCAGCTGCTCTTTGAGGATAATTTCGGCCAATTGGTCTGGTGCAAGCTGGCCAATGATTGGCGAGAACAAGACAGGGGCTAGGCGGCACAATTCATGCTGGCGAACCAGCTGCACAGCCCAGGCAGCGTCCTTTGCAGAGCTGAGAACGAATTTGATCTCGTCGCGACTGCCTGTTTGCTGGCGTTTGCGCAACCAGGCGAGGTTGCGCCAGTCGTTTTTAAGCATCATGCCTGAGTCTGGGCATTTGAAATCCAAGATTACCTTGACTGCTACGGGCACCCGCTCGATGCTCAGACTGCCACTGGTTTCTAATAACACCTCGCGGCCTTGCGCCAGCAACTCCTCCATTAAAGAATACACTCCTGCCTGCAATAATGGCTCGCCGCCGGTGATTTCCGTCAGCAGGCCAGGATATTGTTCCAGCCACGCGCAGATTTCAGCCACGTGCAGCTCTTGGCCGGCTTCGTCCCAAGTGTAACGAGAATCGCAATAGACGCAGCGCAGGTTGCAGCCACAGAGCCGGATAAAGGCGCAGGGCAGGCCAGCGCGGGTGGATTCGCCCTGAATGGAGTAAAACAGCTCAGAAATGCGCAGGGTATCGGTCATTCGCGGGAAAATTTAGAAGTACACCGCTGGCCCTTCGAGTGCAGAGAGCGGAGAGCAGTTGCCTTGGTCGAGTTGTTCTTGTCGTAGGAGCAAGATCATTAATTTATCTTGCAATTGTTTCAAGCGTAATTTATCTGTAATATACCCCAGTCGCAAGCGAAAGGGTGAGAGTGGGGAGAAAAAAAGCCGACCTAGCTCGCCTGTGTTGCCCAGTACTTGCACCTTCTCCATTGTGGATATCCTGACCATTCTACCCTATTTTCCAAGCTATCTTCCCAGAACTGGTACATTCTGTAAGTCCCCTAGCAGAGTTGACGGGTACTTAACTCCTGAGGATAGATCCTACGAGCCATTTCAACCTCTGTAAGAGACAAGGTTATGACCACACAAAACACCTGGACAAAATCCCTTTGGAAGAGCAAACAGGCTCTTCAGCAGCCAGAATGGCCTGTGCACGAATTGCGCGAAGCCACAGAACTGCTGTCGCACCTGCCGCCCTTAGTGGCAGCGGGCGAAATCCGCGAACTGAAGGCGCATCTCGCCAAGGCAGCCAAAGGCGAGGCCTTCTTGCTCCAAGGCGGCGATTGCTCAGAGGAGTTCCTTCGTTGCACAGCCCCGAACATCAAAAGCACCTTGAAAGTGCTGCTGCAAATGGCCGCAATTCTCACCTACGCAGGCGGTAAACCAGTGATCAAGGTAGGCCGCATCGCTGGCCAGTACGCCAAACCGCGTTCAAGCCCCACTGAAATGATCAACGGCGTGGAACTGCCCAGCTACCGGGGCGATATGTGCAATTCGCAGGAGGCAAATCTTGCTGCCCGCCAGGCTGATCCGCAGCGGATGCTCAAGGGCTATTATCTTTCGGCAGCCACCCTGAATTTATTGCGCGCTTTTGCCCAAGGCGGCTTCAGTTCTCTGCATAACGTGCACAAATGGAACCAGGAGTTTGTCAAAAACTCGCCTGTTGGCGGCTCTTACGAGCAGGGTGTGGCCCGGCAGATTGAGCGGACGCTCAATTTCATGGAGAACATCGGCATCCACACCGATATGCCGCAGATCAAAGAGGTGGAGTTCTTCACCTCGCACGAAGCCCTGTTCTTGGATTACGAGGAGTCGCTGGCCCGCGAGGATTCAGAGGATGAAGTACGCGGTCGCTGGTATGGTTGCTCCGGTCACATGCTCTGGATAGGCGACCGCACGCGACAATTAGACGGTGCACATATCGAATTCCTGCGTGGCGTGCAGAACCCTTTGGGTATGAAGGTCGGGCCAGCGCATGAAATCAGCAACATCCTTGAGGTGATCCGGCTGCTCAACCCGAACAATGAAGAAGGCAGAATGACCCTGATCACCCGCTTCGGTGCGGGCAAGGTTGAACAGTATTTGCCGCCGCTGATTCGGGCTGTAAAGGGCGCAGGACTGCCTGTCCTCTGGTGTTGCGACCCTATGCACGGCAATATCCGCAAGGCGTTGAGCGGTTGCAAGACCCGCAGCTTCGAGGATATTCTCGCCGAGTTGAAAGGCTTCTTTGCCATCTGCGGCAGCGAAGGGGCAGTGCCAGGCGGAGTGCATTTCGAGCTGACTGGCAGGGATGAAAAGACGGGTGACGTGACTGAATGCACGGGTGGCGCGGCTGGTCTAAGCGATGAACATCTGTTACGGAACTATTGCACCGCTTGCGACCCTCGGCTGAATGCCGAGCAGTCGCTGGAAATGGCCTTCAAGATTGCTGAGATGATTAAAAACGACTAAACCCAGCTATTCTTTGTCAACGGCTCGGCTGAAAAGCTGCTGCACGGTTTTCGCGTTCGAGGCCTGTAGCAGCTTACCCCGAATGCTTTCGTCCTTCAGGAGCCTGCTGACCCTGCCTAGGGTCTGGAGGTATTCTGTTGCCATGTCTAAGGGCGAGAGAATCATGACAAACAGATGTACCGGCATTCTATCCCTCGCCTCAAAGGCGATGCCCCGGCCTGATCTGCCGAAGCAGAGGAGTAGCTTCTGGAGGTCAGGCATTTTGCCGTGCGGGATGGCGATTCCATTGCCAACGCCAGTGGAGCCGATCTGCTCGCGCTCCAGTAACACCTGCCGCACTGCCTCGGCTTGTAGATATGGACACTGCCTTTGCGCTGCTGCGGCCAACTCATGGAGCAGCTCATCTTTACTTCTTGCCTTCAGCTCAAGTATAATCCCTTCTTCGGTCAGTTCTGGCATCCGTCTTCCTGTTGTGTTGTAAAAGTGTTAGTTCTTTCGGCGGTGCTTAACCGGTGGAATCTTCATCTGCTCGCGATACTTGGCAATTGTACGGCGAGCTACTTTGATGCCGTCCTTTTCGAGCAGCTCGGCCAGCGCACCATCACTCAAAGGCTTGGCCGGATTCTCCTGCCGGACGAACTGACCAAGCCGCTGTTTGATCGATTCCGCTGTCATATCCTCCCCATCCTCTGACTCTGCCGCGACAGTGGAGAAAAAATACTTCAGCTCGTACAGGCCTTGCGGGGTATGGACGTATTTATTCGCAGCTGCCCGGCTGACCGTCGATTCATGGACCCCAACATCCTGGGCTATGTCGCTGAGAACGAGTGGCTTGAGAAAGCCAGGCCCTTTTTCAAAGAATTCGCGCTGGTGTCGGATGATACTCTCCATGACTCGGCAGATGGTACTCTGTCGGTAGTCCAAGGCACTAATCAGCAACTGGGCGTTCCGTTTTTTGTTGTGGAGATATTCTTTGGAATCCGCAGTTAGCTTGGCGGTCAACATCTCCCGATACTCGACAGAGAGCTGGAGCTGGGGTATATCCTCGCTGTTGAGCTGCACTACGAATTCATCGTCAACTTTGATGACATACACATCTGGGGTAATATACTGCACTGGCTCGCTGCTGTACGCATTGCCGGGATAAGGATTCAGTGCAGCGATCAGAACCGCCGCCTTCTGGACCTCACGGATGTTGCTGCCAGTCCGGCGGACGATATCAGCGAAGTTGCGGTTTTGCAGTTCCTCAAAGAAATCCGTTACGATATATCCGGCTAAACTGTCCTCTAGCCCTTTCCGCTCCAACTGGAGCAGAAGCGACTCCTGCACGCTCCGGGCTGCCACACCAGGTGGATCCAGGCTTTGCACTAGCCGCAGCATTCCCTCTGCTTCTTGATGAGAACAGCCGACATGTTGGCAGATATCGGCAATTTCTGCGTCTAAAAAACCGTGACCATCCAGATTGCCGAGAATAAAGCGGGCAATATCCAAATCTCGTTCGTCTAAACAGAGATGGGTAAGCTGCCAAGCTAAGAAGGAAACTAAGTTAGGTGTAGCAGAAACAAAATCCAAGCGGGAAGGCGCGTCTGCCGCTGGAGTTTCACGGGCAAAGGAGAAGTCTGCATCAAAGTTGTTGCTGTAGTCCTCCCAGTTGACTTCGGCTGTTGCTGCTGGATCGTCGCCTGTTACTCGGCCTGTGATTGGTGTCTCGCCACCTTCCCCTATTTCCTCAGCAGGCTGCATCTCCACCAGGCCGCTGTCCTCCGGTTGAACCTCTTCCAGAAGCGGATTCTGTTCCATTTCAGCCTGCAAAGCTCCGAGCAGCTCCAGCCGGTTAAGCTGGAGCAGCTTGATCGCCTGCTGGAGCTGCTGGGTCATGAGCAGCTTCTGGGCCAGCTTCAAATGCTGGCGGAGTTCAAGGCTCATGCGTGGCGACCAGCTCTACAGCGTAAAATTTTCGCCGAGGTACATCTTCTTGGCTAGCTCGCTGCGGATAATGTCGCCCGCTGCGCCGCTGGTCAGAATCTGGCCTTCGTTCATGATGTAGGCAAAATCGCAGACTTGGAGGGTCTCGCGGACATTGTGGTCGGAAATCAAGATACCAAGGCCCTTGGCTTTGAGAACGCGGATGATTTGCTGGAGGTCAGCCACTGAGAGCGGATCAACCCCGGCGAACGGCTCGTCAAGCAGGATAAAACGGGGCTGCACGGCTAAGGCACGCATGATCTCCACCCGCCGCCGCTCGCCGCCAGACAAGGCATGGCCCTTGTTTTTCGCCAAATGACTGATCTTCAGCTCGGCCATTAGCTCGCCGATGCGTTGGCTGATCTCGTTGCGGCTGAGACCCAGCGGCTCCAGGACGATGCGGACATTTTCCTCAACCGTCAGCTTTTTAAAGACCGAGGACTCCTGGGCCAGATAGGTAATACCCTTGGCTGCCCGCTCGTGAATAGGCAGATCACCGATTTCCTCGCCATCTAACAGCACCGCTCCCGCGCTAGGCCGGATAAAGCCGACTATGGAATAAAAGGTGGTGGTCTTGCCTGCCCCGTTCGGCCCCAAGAGACCGACAATAGAGCTACTCCGTACCTCTAGACTCACCTGATCGACCACGCGCCGAGCACGGTATTCTTTGACCAGATTCCTGGTCTCCAGAACGCTCATGCCTTACTTCTGCTGAATGATCGCCTTAACCCGGCCTGGCTTGCTCTGATCCTGCTCAAACACCGACCGCTTCTCATCTAAATAATACGTAATGGTGTCGCTCGAGACCATGTTCTGCCCTTCTGATGCCTTGGCCTTACCGCTGAGAACTACCTTGCGCTCGTCGGCGTAGTAGTCCATCCGCTCGCCGGTGCCAAGCCAGTCTTCCTGGGTGACTTGCACGTTGCCGACGCAGATCAGCTTCTTCACCTTGCTGGACTTATTCTTCGGTTTATCCGGGCTGCTCTGTTCATAAAAGACAGTCATCTCGTCAGTGCGGATGGTGACTTTATCCTGACTGGCATCGACGTTACCGATAAAAACCACCGAATTTTTCTCTTCCTGCGACACCATGCGGTCAGCTTCAATGTTGATCGGCGCATCCTCTTTTTCCTTTTCCTTGCAGAAAGCTGGCCCTACCGAGGCCATGATCGCAGCGGTTAAGGCCGCAGCCAAAAGCCGCCGGGTGGGGAATAAAAAAAAATACATTGTTGTCCCTGTCTGAATCATGTTTTATAAGATGCTGAAAAAAACAGCGGGCTGTCTTGTGCCAGAGACGTACAAGATACAGGGTTCGCCGAAAAATGTAAAGTGTTTCCATCTCCCTGTTCACAGAAGAAAAGCCGCATTCCAACCCCACTGGAGTCATGCCATGCAGAATGAGATTACCAAGGCCAAGGTGCTGATCGAATCTTTACCCTATCTCCGTGAGTTCAACGGAAAAACCGTGGTCATTAAGTACGGCGGCCACGCCATGGTGGATGAGGAGCTGAAGAAGAGCTTTGCTCTCGACGTGATCCTGCTCAAGTACATCGGGATCAACCCGGTAATTATTCACGGCGGTGGCCCGCAGATCAACGAGTTCCTCGCCAAAATGCAGATCACCTCCAGCTACGTACAGGGGATGAGGGTCACGGATGGCCCGACGATGGATGTGGTTGAAATGGTACTGGTCGGTAAGGTGAATAAGGAGATTGTCGGCCTGATCAACCACTGCGGCGGCAGGGCTGTGGGGTTATCGGGCCGGGACGGCGATTTAGTTCAGGCGAAAAAGATGAAGGTGCCAGGCAAGCCGGAGCGGGAGAATGCGCCGCCAGAGTTGATTGACTTGGGCCGAGTCGGCGAAGTAACCAAAATCAATCCAGACATTTTGGAAACCTTAGATAGCAAGAATTTTATTCCGGTGATTGCGCCGGTAGGGGTGGGCGAGGACGGCCAGGCCTACAACATCAATGCTGACTTAGTAGCCGGAGCCATTGCCGCCGAGCTGAAGGCCGCGAAATTGATTCTGCTCACCGATGTTGAAGGGGTGAAGGATGCTCAGGGCCAGCTTATCTCATCCATCGCGATTTCCTCCATCGAGCAGCTCATCAGCGATGGCGTGATCAAGGGCGGCATGATTCCCAAGCTGCGCTGCTGCGCTTCCGCCATCAATGGCGGGGTGAATAAAGCGCACATCATCGATGGGCGGCAGGAACACGCCATCTTGCTGGAAATCTTCACCCATAAAGGCATAGGCACAGAGATCACGGCGTGAGCAGCTGCGTTCAAGGCACAACAGCGTGTCGAGCGAGGTAAGACAGAGTCTCGCTCGACAAAATAATTCTACCTAAAGAAACGACTGATGAACAATTCAGATTGGATAACACGAGGTGAAGCAGTGTTTGCAGGAACCTACAGCCGCTTTCCGGCAGCTATTGTACGGGGCGAAGGCTGCCGCCTCTGGGATGCGGACGGTAAGGAGTACTTGGACTTTCTCTCCGGGATTGCGGTCTGCTCGCTCGGGCATTGTCATCCGGCAGTGACTGAGGCGGTCTGCACTCAAGCAAAGAAGTTGTTGCATGTCTCCAACCTGTTCTACACTGAGCCGCAGACTGAGTTGGCTGAACTGCTGACCCAGTACAGCTTTGCCGAGCGGGTCTTCATGTGTAACTCTGGCGCAGAGGCCAATGAGGCGGCGATCAAATTGGCCCGCATCTACAGCAGCAGTGCAGGTCGATATGAGGTGATTTCTCTCTCCGGTTCCTTTCATGGCCGGACGCTGGCAACCGTAGCGGCCACGGGCCAACCGAAGTTTCACAAAGGCTTTGAGCCATTGCCCAGCGGTTTTGTCCATGCAGGCTTTGGTGAACCCGAGGCCATCGAAAAGCTGATCAACGATAAGACCTGCGCAGTCCTCTGCGAGCCGTTGCAAGGCGAGAGCGGCGTGCGGCCACTGTCAGGGGAGTATCTGCAAGCCATACGGAGCCTCTGCGACCGGCATGGCCTGCTGTTAATCTTCGACGAAGTGCAGACAGGCATCGGTCGTACTGGCAGTCTCTTTGCCTATGAGCAATGCGGCGTGGTGCCGGACATCATGACGCTGGCCAAGGCCCTTGCCAATGGCCTGCCCATTGGTGCAATGCTCACTCGTACCAAGATTGCTGCCGCCTTCACGCCGGGTACGCACGCCTCAACCTTTGGTGGCAACCCAGTAGCAGCAGCAGCGGGCGTAGCAGTGCTGAAGACCATGCTGGCTGAGGGCTTTTTCGCGGATGTGCAGGAGCGCAGCACCTATTTCATCCAGCGGCTAGAAGAGATTGCGCAGAAGTTTCCCCTGTTTTGTTCAGGTGTACGCGGACGAGGAATGCTGCTCGGCGTAGTTTTGACAGATCATGGCATTGCGCAGGGAACAGCAATTGTTCAGCGCATGTTTGAACGCGGTATTTTGATGAATTTTGCCGGGATGCAGGCCCTGCGTTTCATTCCGCCCCTGATCGTCAGCAAAGAAGAGATTAACCGGGTGATTGAGGAATTAGGGCAGGTGCTGGCAGAGCTGGGATAGCAAGGCCGAGGCTTACCCGCAGTTCGTTGAGAACTTGCCTGCAACAATAGATAGCCCCGCCCTGTTGGGCGGGATCTGTTCCCAACTGTTTTTAACAAGATGCGTCGCAAACGAAAGTGGATCAGACTCGTTGCTTCGCCAGGAAAAACGCAATCCTTCGCCAAATTATACGAAACTGGCAACGCCCCTCTGCTTCCCCTTCCCTCAGTTGCCAAACCCCTCCTGATCGAGTATTGTTCCAAGCCATTGCCCGCAGCGGAATCAGCGCGGAGCAAGGCTGATTTCTTCCAAACCGACAGACAGGGACAGTGCGCAATGGACATCCAACCGAGCAGCAAGACTAAATTCATCTTTATCACCGGCGGCGTTCTCTCCTCACTCGGCAAAGGGCTGGCCGCAGCCTCTATCGGTGCCCTGCTGGAAAGCCGGGGCATGACCGTCACCTTTCAAAAGCTCGATCCCTACATTAACGTGGATCCAGGCACGATGAATCCCTTCCAGCACGGCGAGGTCTATGTCACTGACGACGGTGCTGAGACGGATCTCGACATGGGCCACTACGAACGCTACACCAAAGCGGTGATGGGCAGGATTAACAACTACACTTCTGGCCGGATTTACTACTCCGTCATCATGAAGGAGCGGCGCGGCGAGTATCTTGGCGGCACCGTCCAAATGATTCCGCACATCACCGACGAGATCAAGCAGGCAGTGATGCAGCTTGACGGTATGGCTGACGTAGCGATCATCGAAATTGGCGGTACAGTCGGAGATATTGAAGGCCTGCCCTTCATTGAAGCCATCCGCCAGCTGCGCGGCGACTTGGGGCGGGAGTATTCGCTCTTCATCCACCTAACCTTAGTGCCTTTTATCAAGACTGCGGGCGAGATCAAGACCAAGCCGACCCAGCATTCAGTGAAAGAACTCCTGGCCTCTGGGATTCAGCCGGATATTCTCATCTGTCGCACCGAGGTGCCCTTAGATGCCTCGCTCAAGAAGAAGATTGCCCTCTTCTGCAATATCGAAGCCGAGGCGGTATTCACGGCAGTGGATGTGGAAAACATCTACGAACTGCCCCTGCGCTTACATGAAGAGGGTGCAGACGACCGCATCTTGAAGAAACTGGGAATCTGGACCGGTGCGCCCAATATCAAACCCTGGCAAGAGTTGGTCAAACGGAGCAAAAACCCGGCCCGCAGCGTGACCATCGGCATTACTGGCAAGTATGTCGAGCTAAAGGAGGCCTACAAAAGCCTGCACGAGGCCCTGATTCACGGCGGACTGGCCTGCAATGCGAAAGTAAACCTGCGCTACATCGCGGCAGATGATTTGGAAAGCAGCGGCTCCGTAGATGAACTGGCTGGCTGCGATGGCATCCTCGTACCAGGCGGTTTTGGCAGCCGAGGCACCGAGGGCAAAATCCGGGCCATCCGTCATGCCCGAGAAAAAAAGGTGCCCTTCTTCGGTATTTGCTTGGGAATGCAGCTGGCCGTGGTTGAGTTCGCCCGCAACGTCGCTGGGCTGGAAGGCGCAGACTCTGTGGAGCTAAATCCGATCACTGCACACCCGGTTATTTACCTGATGAAGGAATGGTTTGACTTCCGCAGCGGCAAAACCGAGATCCGGGACGAGAATTCCAACATGGGTGGCACGCTGCGCCTCGGCGCGTATCCCTGCGTTCTCAAAGAAGGCAGCCTTGCCCACACTGCGTATGGCCAAGCAGAGATCAGTGAGCGGCATCGGCACCGCTACGAGTTCAACAATCTCTACCGCGAGCAGCTCGAACAGGCAGGGCTGATGGTCAGCGGCACCTCGCCAGACAGTAGTTTGGTTGAGATCGTCGAGCTGGCCGAGCATCCCTGGTTTCTCGGCTGTCAATTCCACCCAGAATTCAAATCCAAGCCCATGCAGCCGCATCCGCTCTTCCGGGCCTTTATTGCCGCAGCCTTGCAGAACCAGGCGCAGTGAGGGCGGATGATGGGTGAGCAGAGAGAGAAAAAGCTGAAGGTCGTCACCATTGACGGCCCTTCGGGTGGGGGCAAATCCACGGTCAGTCGCAAGGTAGCAGCGGCCCTTGGCTATACCTATTTGGATACTGGCGCGATGTACCGGGTGGTCGGTTTTCAATGCAAGCGGGCGGGAATTGATCTGACAGATGCAGCTGCGCTGTCCGGGCTGCTTGAGCAGCTGGAGATCCGCCTGCTGCCGCCTTTGCACGAGGGCGACGACGTGCGGGTGCTGCTGAATGGCGAGGAGATCAGCGCGGCCATCCGCAGCCCAGAAGCCGGAATGCTGGCCTCGCAGGTTTCGGCCCTGCCAGCGGTGCGGGCAAAGCTAACGGCCTTGCAGCAAGAGATGGGCCAAGCAGGCGGGATCGTTGCAGAGGGCCGCGACACCGGTACCGTGGTCTTTCCTGACGCTGCCTGGAAGTTTTATCTGGATGCGCCGCCAGAAGAACGCTGTCGCCGCCGGGTTGCACAGCTACGGGCCAAAGGCCAACAGGTGAATGAGCAGGCTCTGCTCGCGCAGATCATCCAGCGCGACAAGCAAGACTGCGAGCGCACAGTTGCCCCGCTGCGCATGGCCGAAGATGCGGTATTAATTGATTCTTCCAACTTGAGTGCTGAGGAAGTGGCGGAGAAAATGCTGGCTGTAATTCAAGGCCTGGAGCATTGCTAGTTGGAAACGTTCGATTGTAAGTCGCTGGCAAAGGAGTTTGGTTTGGCAAAAAAGGAGTTCTGCCGACTTGGAAAGGAGTTGTACTCGGCCAGAAAGGAGTTTGGCCGAGTAACAAAGGAGTTCTGTTGAGCCGCAAAGGAGTCTTGCCGACTTGCAAAGGAGTTCTGTTGAGCCGCAAAGGAGTCTTGCCGACTTGCAAAGGAGTTTGAGTCGGCCAAACTCCTCTGTGGCCAAACAGGAAAGGAGTTCTGCCAAGCAAAACTCCTCTTCTGCCGACTTCAACTCCTTTCTGGCCGAGCCAAACTCCTTTCATAACGAGCCGTACTCTTCCCCAAACTCCTCTGCAAGCAGGACAACTCGCCCTTTTTTCTCAGGAGTAACGCCTACATTCTGTCATGAGACAGTTTGCTCCATCGTCTCTCCTCCACCAACAGCCCTGACGTGGCTGCCTTTTTTGCTCAATAGATTGCCATGCGTATCGCCCTGATTCAAACCAATCCGACCATTGGTGCTTTCGAGCGCAACCTGGCCCTGCTTCTTGACCGCCTCCGGCAGGCGGAGCAGCAGGGCTGCGGTCTGGCCATTTTCCCGGAGCTGGCCCTTTGCGGCTATCCGCCCCAGGATTTGCTCGAACGTCGCGATTTCCTTGCCGCCCATGACCACGCTTTAGACCGACTGATTGCCGCTGTCGGCGAAACCGGCGTGGTGCTGGGCGCGGTCGAGCAGCGGAGCGGGCCAGGCAAACCGCTCTACAACTCCGCTCTGCTCATTCACCAGGGCAAGGTCATCCAGCGGGTGCGCAAACAGCTCCTGCCCACCTACGATGTCTTTGATGAGAGCCGCTATTTCGAGCCAGGCAAGCCCTCACTGCCTTTTTCTTTCCAGGGTCTGCATCTTGGTTTGACGGTCTGCGAGGATATTTGGCAGCAAGGGCAGTATTGTTGCGATCCAGTAGCGGCCTTGTTTCAGGCTGGCAAAGGGCCAGATGTGCTCATCAACATCTCCGCCTCGCCCTATCACCACGGCAAGCTCGGCGAACGCCGCCGTCTCTTCGCTGCTCTCTGTCAGCACTACGCTGTACCCTTGCTCTATGTCAATCAGGTCGGTGGCCAGGATTCATTGATCTTTGACGGCCACTCCGCAGCGGTGAATCAGCAAGGTGAAATCTGTGCGGCTGCCGCTGGTTTCCGTGAAGATATGCTGATCATCAACACCGATGACCTGCGCCAGGAGGCAAAGCAAGGTGCTGTGCCAGAGGATTCGATTGCCCAGGTTGAGGCCGCGCTTGTTCTCGGTTTGCGGGATTATCTGCACAAGACTGGCTTCCGCAAGGCGGTAATTGGCTTGTCTGGCGGGATTGATTCGGCAGTGACAGCGGTGTTAGCCAGCCTTGCTCTTGGCCCGGAGAACCTGCTCGGCGTGGCCTTGCCGTCTCCTTACACCGCCCAGATGAGTATTGACGATGCGCAGACGTTGAGCAGGAATCTCGGTTGCGCTTTGGAGATTCTCCCGATTGTTGGAATGATGGTGGCCTACCAGCAGGCCCTTGCGCCGCTCTTTGCCGGGCTGCCTGAGGACGTGACTGAGCAGAATATCCAGGCCCGCATCCGGGGTAATCTGCTCATGGCCTTGTCGAACAAGTTCGGCGGTATGGTGCTCTCCACTGGCAACAAGTCGGAAATGGCTGTGGGCTATTGCACCCTGTATGGCGATATGAGCGGCGGCCTGGCCGTGCTGGCGGACGTACCCAAGGTGATGGTCTATGAATTAGCCCGCTGGATGAACCGGGCAGGCGAGGTGATCCCGGAGCGGATTATCATCCGGCCGCCAACAGCAGAGCTAAAGCCGGATCAGTTGGATCAGGACGACTTGCCGCCGTATGAGGTGCTCGACCCAATCTTGGCCGCTTATTTAGAAGAACATCTCAGTCTGGAGGAAATCGCCGCCCGTGGCTTTGCCCGCGAGACGGTGCGCGGCATTATCCTCCGCATCATCCGCAATGAACATAAGCGCAAGCAGGCCGCGCTGGGCCTGAAGGTGACAAGCAAGGCCTTTGGCTATGGCAGAAGGTATCCGGTGGTGCAAGGATTTCTGGAATAAAAACTATACACAGTTTAAATATTAGTACCAATAGAGTTGCTAATAATCCTTCTCAAGAAGGATTCAGATGTGGTATAATATTTCTTTAGAGGGAGGAAGATATCTATCGATTGGAAGCAATTAATTCTTCCAGTTACAGGAGGCTATCATGGTATGTTACAAAAAAGTAGTGTTGTGTACCTGTTTTTCTGTCGGCAATATATTGCCGCTTTACTCAGCAATTGCGGATACGAGCTGCGGCTTACCTTATGTTGATGTCTGGGACTCGACAGACCCGGGTAATTTCGTCAAGATTGCCACAGTAAAGGTTATAGAAACAGCGCAGACAGGTGCTGATCACTATAATTACTATAGCAATTCAGGTCATCCAGCTTATGTTAACGTTCAACACAAGACGGCCAATAGTTGGATGCATCACAATCTGAACACCGGTGATTTAAGCTTTAGTTTTATTTTTGGCAAGGCTGATGCCAATCAATCCGGCACGGTTGCCAATTCTGCTAGTCTCAATTTTCGGATTGTCGGCAGCACTTCCGATCCTTTTGTTGCTTTGGCAGATGATACCGGAGAAGCTAAAGAGACACCGGTAGGTTCTAATGCATATATTGGAACTTATAAATATGCACTCAAGGGTACAGACGGAATTGTAGTCAGTGGAATTGGTGGCACAGAATGGACTGTCATTGTTGATGCCGGGAATTTCGGCAATATCACCAACTGGTACTTTACCAACGGAACCGCACCTGATGTCTCTGATGACGTATCGTTGACATTGGGGCATGAATACCGCATAACTCCTGCCTGTCAACCGCCCTCGAATAAGCCTGTGACCGTTACCGATAAAGACACTGACGGCGATGGCATCATAGATGAGAACGACAACTGCCCTGTTACGCCTAATCAGGATCAGGCGGACAGCGACGGCGATGGTATCGGCAATGCCTGCGAAGAAAAAATCATCACAGATACGGACGGAGACGGCGTTCCAGATGAAAGTGACAACTGTCCCAACGTTGCCAATCCTGATCAATTAGACAGCGACGGCGATGGCATCGGCAATGCCTGCGAAGCAGATACTGACGGAGATGGAGTCATTGATGATAACGACAATTGCATCGCTGTTCCTAACCCTGACCAGAAAGATGAAACCGGACTTCCTGGTGTGGGCGATGCCTGCGAACCAGATGCTGACGGCGACGGCATCCCAGATGCAAAAGACAATTGCCCGACCACGCCTAATCAGGATCAGACAGACAGCAACGGCGATGGGATTGGCGATGCCTGCGAAGTAGATACAGACAAGGACGGCATCCCAGATGAAAATGACGGTTGCCCTAGCGACAACTGCCCTACTGTTGCCAATCCTGATCAATTAGACAGTGACGGCGACGGCATCGGCGATGCCTGTGATTCAGACAAAGACGGCGACGGCATCAATGATGAAGAGGATAAATGCCTCAACGTGCAGAATCCCGATCAGAAAGACACAGACGGCGATGGGATTGGCGATGCCTGCGACAACGACACGGATGGCGACGGTATCAATGACGAAGGGGACAATTGCCCCAACATTTCTAACCCGACGCAGAAAGATACCGACGGCGACGGCATCGGCGACATCTGCGATCCAGACAAAGACGGCGACGGAGTCCATGATGATCAAGACAACTGCCCCTATATTCCGAATCAGGATCAGGCAGACAAGGATGGCAACGGCCTGGGGGATGCTTGCAGTTGTGATCAAAACGTAGTTATCGACACCGATAAAGACGGCATCCCGGATGACAAGGACAATTGCCCAAGCGTGGCAAACCCTGATCAAAAGGATTCCAATGCCGATCAAATCGGGGATGCTTGCACTCCGGCAACAGAGGTATGTGAAGGGCTTGATGTCGGTGTAACCGGTATTATCACGGTCAGACCAAAGGAAATGGACAGAGACATTGCCGAGTTCAAGATGCGGGGCATGTCGGACATTGGCACAGCGGCAAAAGATGCGGTGAAAAACGGGACTGGCTTAAAGTTCAAATTTGGCCCATGTGGTGCGCCTCTCTACAGCTTTACCGCAAGCAGTACAGACCTTGATGTCGCAGGCAATAGAATGGTCTATCGTCAAGGCAACGTTGATGTAGTTCGCTGTGTGTTCAACAATAAACAATGTGTTGTCAATATTAAAGAGACTGATCTGGATGAAAAGGCTCTTGATGCACTCCTAAAAGGCGAGATGACGGTTGCTCTGGAAGTTGGCTCAAAGAATTATCTCAACACCGGGACCTGGGAGCAGTTTGACAGCAACAGCGGTACTTGGACTAAGTTCAGAAAGGATAAATAACCGGTTATCCCTTCTGGGAGCTTCTGTTCTCGGACTTAGAAAGCAGGAAGCGAGCCACGTGCATGGCTCGCTTTTTTTATTAGACCTCTTGCATAAGGACAACAAAGGCTTCGTGCTTGCCCCGCGAGTTTTCCCTTGATGGGCTGAAGTTCGCCCTGCCTGAACAATCTACACCCGCAGTGTTGGTTCCTTTTCTGTGATCCTGTGTTTTTTTG
>NZ_JBLWEO010000062.1:0-117131 GCF_048287395.1 Candidatus Electronema sp. PJ
AAGCTCAGGAGCAGGAAGATCAGCGTCTTGAGCAGCTCAACCTGTTTGAATAGCGGCTGCCTTCAGGCAGCTCAAGTTGTTTAACCGCTTTGAGCGGTTCAGAATCTCAAGCCACCGGCTTTGCCGGTGGTACTTGACTCACCAGTCTATGCTAGACACACCTAATGTGCAACTCTTTTGAGTTGATCTATATAGAGCAACCACGCCATCCAAGTCAAGTGGAGGCCTCCAAACCGAACCGCTGAGTAAAAAATACCCACCTGTTCCATCTGATTGAGTAAAAAGTATCCGATTCTTTCTGCGAAAAAATAATTCTCATTTTTAACGGCAAGATAAAATAAACGGCAGAATGCAATATTGCGGTACAGCTTCTTTTTTCAAGAGGTGCTGGCATGTTTTTTGCATAAGAAAAGTCAGCAATGTATGCAGCAGGATGAGCTGGGCATGGCGCGATGTCTTTATCACGGGCGGTTGCAGGAAGAAATCGCGAGGATGATGTTTTATTGCATGAGTTTGCGATAAAGTTGCAGGCGGTTGATTTTCAATCGCAGGTGCTGGAAGTAAAGAATCAAGGTCTTGCAGGGGAAAATCAGAGGCCCGCAGGAAAGAATCCAGAGGGCGCAGGAAAACTTACGCCTGCCGATTCTTTATGACGGGATACAGATGAAAAGAATCAGGAGGATGCGATCATGTTGACGAACAGTATTCCCAAAATAGGTGCAGAGATGGAGACCAGGATTACCGAGCTGGAAACAGTGATCGGCGAGTTAGACACGCTCAATGTGGATCGGACTGGGTTAGTCAATCTCAAGAGGAAGATTGCCGAGGCGGCGAGTAATTACATCGTGCAGGCGCGGGCGGTGGTCAAGGAGATTTTCGGCGAGGATTCTTCGGAATACGTTGACGACAGCCGATTCTTCACGGTGGGATGCAGATGAAAAGAATCAGGAGGATGCGATCATGCTGACGAACAGCATTCCCAAGCTGCTTCAAGAGGCGAGAGAGGTGGAGCAGGCTTTGGCGGCAATAGGTGCGGGGCTGCCGCCTGAAATTTCAGCTGCGGGGATGGAGGCCAGGATTGTTGAACTGGAAACAGCGGTCAGCGAGCTGGACACGCTCAATGCGAATCGGAAGCGGCTAGTCAACATCAAAGGGGAAAAGGCCGAGGCAGCGAGCGATTACATCGTGCAGGCGCGGGCAGTGGTCAAGGGAATCTTCGGTGCGGATTCTTCGGAATACGAAATGGTTGGCGGAACAAGGGCGAGCGAGCGGAGCAGGCCGAAGGCGAAGGAGAATGGGACGGCGTGAAGGGCGGCGTGGTAATGCGCAGGGGCGGAAGATTTTTCGCCCCTGCGTGGGGAATGTGCGGACAAAGAAATGTGTTGCGTTTTTATAACGATACTAGATTCATGTAGCAACGGAGGGATTATGAAGCTGACTATAAAAAGAGATCAATCTGCGAAAAAAGGTCTGTTTGGCGGGCACAAGGGTATGACCTTCAGCCTTTACTGCAAAGTGCAAATAAGCCAAGAAGAGCAGGAGTTAATAGATAAATACAAAGTAAACGATTATGTCTTGACATGGAGACAGGGGAACGACGAGAAAATCCCAGGAATTACAGCAAGTAGTTTAGTTCAAGGCCACGCAACAGAAGTGTGGGATGTAGCAACATTGTTAAACAACGAAGAAGTTATAAAAGAAGCATGTAGAGATTTTAAAGATCTACTGCTTGTTATGGCTACTTTTGGCGGCGAAGAGATAGTCGAAATCTAACAATGGAGGTTCAAAATGGCTTCTTCTTGTAAAGTATGTAATGGGCGAGGGTACATAACCTGTAAAAAATGCAACGGAAGGGGGGAGTGCGGCACTCCCAAAAAAAAGGTGCAGTCATTGCGATGGAACTGGAAAACTGAGATGTAATGTATGCAGCGGAACCGGTAAAGTTTGATCACCATGAAATAATATTTGCAGGATGCAAATCATCCTGCAAATAATCAGGAGGACATCCAACGAGTGACGCAGGTTATCTGAAGAAAGTCAAGGCGGACATTGCCAACAAAAAGGCTTTAGTTGCTGGATTACGCAGCAGACTGAGAAGCGAAAAAGATCCGAGAGAAAAAAGATCTACACAGGAAGAGATTCGGCGACAAGAACAGGAAATCCAAAACTTGGAAGTTCAACTACGAGCACAATAGCGAGGCGAGATAAGAACATGGGAAATAGCAACTTCTCCTTCAGGAAGGACTTCAGGAAGATAATGTGGAAAGAAACATTGTGGATTAACTTCCTTAGAAGCTTATTCGCTGGCCCTCTGATCATGATATTGATGATGCTTTCAGGACAGCCGTTTAGCCAGTCAGTAGCTTACTTGATATTTCCTGTAATGTATTTCGTTGGAGCACTACCTTTAGGTCTCTTTATGGCATTTTTAAACGACTTGGGCGTTCCACTCGTTTGGATATTTCCAGTAATATGTTCAGCTATGGTGGCGATTGGCGATCCTTTTGTATTCATACTACGTAAAATTAAGCCGTCAATCGTTCCTGTTTACAGATTCAATTTTATGAATTTTACACTCATCATATTTGTCTTAGAGACAGACCCTAAGCAATATATCAACTAAGACTCAAATGAGGAAAAATCATTTCCCTGAATTATATGCCGGATTCAGGGCTGTTTCTTTTCCACCTTGCCTGGCCTCTTTTCCATGCAGTACATTTGGTTAGCAAGAGCTTGCACAAATCAACCCGCTTTCTGGCAGGTTAATAATGCGCCTTCAATGAAAAAAACGGGGCAGGCTCCTTGCTTTTTTAGGCGTAAAAGGTAACTTACGGATTGCTGGAAACCTCAATGAGGAGGTTCCAAGGAAAACAGCAATGAGGAGGCAGCAGCCATGCAGACGCTTTCCATACCCTACAGCGATGATCTGTTAATTTCCACCGGCCAGTCAAAAGAGACGCTTGAGCAGCAGCTGCGGTTTCTTCTGGCGGTGAAACTGTTTGAGCTGGGCCGCCTTTCCTTGGGCAAGGCCGCCCAGCTCTGTGAAATGAGCAAGCTCTATTTCATGGAGGAAATAGGGAGGATGGGCATTCCTGCCATCAATCTTGATGACGGGCAGATTGAGGATGAGTTGCGGAATGCGTGATGTTGCCGCAGTTGCCGACAGCGGTCCGCTGATCGGTCTGGCTAAAATTGATCAGCTTGAACTACTGCCCGCCCTCTTTGCCAAGATTCTTGTGCCGCCGGAAGTATGGAACGAGGTGACTGTTCGCGGCAGGCATCTTCCCGGTGCAGACAAAGTGCGGGGAGCGGAATGGCTTGTCATCCAAGAGCCTGATCCGCAGTTGGTCAAGCCCTTGAGCATTCTGGTGGATGCGGGCGAGGCGCAGGCCATCGCATTGGCGCAGACCACAGAAGGCTGCACTGTCTTGCTGGATGATTCGCGGGCGAGAAAGATTGCCGAACGGCTGGGCATCAAGCAGATTGGCACGGTTGGGCTGCTGCTGCGGGCCAAGCGGCGAGGTTTGACAGAACGAATCAGGCCGCATCTTGAGGCATTGATTGCAAACGGGATTTACATCCGCAAAGAGCTGCTTGAGGCGGTGCTGAAGGAAGCGGAGGAATGATGGAGCTTATACGGCCAGCTGAATCTGGGCCGAAGCGGAAGAAAAGGTGCAGCCCTGAATCCCCTTGCTCAGGATTCAGGGCTGTTTCTTTTCCACCTTGTGTGATCGCGTGGTGTCATGCAAGCTTTCCCGCCTGCTGCAACGCCATATTCACAACCCGTTCGCTGATCCTGAACCGTTCTCTTTGCAGCTTCTCTATATGAATTCGCACCGATGCAATTAAATTTAACCGTTTTGCCGCGATCAAAATGCCGATCACACCCATGACGCTGAACCCCGCCCGCGCCGCGCTTTTTCTAGCTTTGTCCTCATCCAGCAGAATCAGGTCAGCCTGAAGCTCTTTCGCCAGCACAAGAACCTCCGCCTCGCCCTCTTCAAGCACCGTCATTAGAAAATGAACTTCCGTCCGGTCGCTGACCTGCTTCCGCAATATCCACGCGGCATTGTAGACAGCTTCCGCGCCCGGCCTCGGCCAGCCATCCTCCGTCACCTCACGAAACACCGCTTCAGGAACATAAATCTCCTGAAACATCTCTTTGATGAGAAAAAGACAGTCTATTTTGGACAGACCGATGAGAACAGTGGAGTCGCTGACAACAACTTTCATGACAGCAAAGCCTGCGCAACCTTATCCGCCGCAGCAAATTCGCTGGCCATCTCCTCTTCATCATAATCTATGACTGGAACATTGCTGCTGCTCATATACTCGATGAAATCCCATCTCGACATGTCGGCAAGCTCCGCCGCCTTTCCTGTGGACAAAAGTTTTGCTTGAAAGTATTTCAGCGCAAGGAGTTTTCTCGAATCGCTAACAAGCCTTTCCTTTGTCAGGCCAAAACTTGAAAGCGATGAATACAAATCTGTTGATATAGTTATGACAGCCTTGACTGTTTCCATTCTTTTTTCCCCTGATGAAAGTTCCGGTCTCAGATGCCGCCTCAACAGATACAGTCTAACTAAAGAGCAGCAGCGATAGCTCGGTTCAGCTCTTTGAGGCTAAAAGGCTTGGCTACGGCGGCCCGAAAGCCGTACTTCTTGTATTCAGCGAGCACTGGGTCGTTGGAGTAGCCACTGGCGACAATCAGCCGGGCTGCGGGGTCGTCCTTCAGGAGCAATTGCGCTGCCTCCTTGCCGCCCATGCCGCCAGGAATGGTCAGATCCATAATCACGAGATCAACAGGGCTGCCACTCTCTCGCAGCTGTTGGTAAGTGGTGATGGCTTCCTCGCCATCTGCCACCAGCACTGTTTCATGACCGAGAGAGCGGAGTTGAGCCTTGGCTAGCTCACGCAACATCCGGTCATCGTCCATCACCATGATCCTTGCGGCTTTTTTCTGGGTTGCTGCCTTTTCCTTGCCGATTTGAGCTGCCACTAGCTCGGCAGTCTGCGCCGCAGGCAGGTAAATAGAAAAGGTGGTTCCTTGGCCTAGCTCTGACTGTACAGTGATCCACCCGTCATGCTTCTTGATGACGAAATGACAGATCGCCAGACCAAGGCCATTCCCATCTGGTTTGGTGCTGAAATAGGGGTCAAAGATCTTGTCCATGATCTCTGGGGCAATACCAGAGCCGAAATCCTGGATGGTAATGCAGACAAACTGGCCCTGGTGCAGGCTGGTCGGCATAGCAATCTCTGTTGTGCCTTCGACATTGGTGCAGGCAATCTGGATTTTGCCGCCTTTCGGCATGGCGTGCTTGGCATTGAGAATGATGTTCTGAATCACCTGGCTGATCTGGCCGCTATCGGCATTGATCAGCCAGAGATTGTCGGCAATGCTGTATTCGCAGGAGACATGAGAGCCGTGCAGGACGAAATCTGCCGATTCTTGCACCAACTCAGACAAGTCTGTGGTCTCCTTAACCGGCTCGCCGCCCTTGGCAAAGATTAAGAGTTGCCGGGTTAGCTTTGCTGCTCGGCCAGCAGCCTTTTGCGCATCCATGAGCAAAGCTGCGGTCTGCTTGTCCTCGGCATTGATGCGGGAGCCTGCCAGTTCAATATTGCCGAGAATGGCGGTGAGGATGTTATTGAAGTCATGGGCGATGCCAGCAGCAAGCAGACCAACTGACTCTAGCTTCTTAATCTTGATCATCTCCTCAATCATCCGCCGCTCATTAGTTACATCGCGGAAAACGATCACCGTGCCGATGATCAAACTCTCTCGATCACGAATCGGGGCGCAGCTATCAGCAATACTCAAGCGACTACCGTCCTTGCGGATCAAGGCCGTGTGGTTATCGAGATTAACCAGCTTGCCCTGTTCCAGCACCTTGCGGACTGGGTCGGCACAGGCTGCCCCAGTTTTTTCGCAGACGATCCTGAACACTTCAGCAGAAGGCCTGCCTGCAACCTCAGCGAAGCTCCAGCCGGTAAGCTGTTCGGCCATCTTGTTTAAATAGCTGATCTTGCCGCAGACATCCGTGGCAATCACGCCGTCGCCAATGGAATGAAGGGTGACGCTCAACCGCTCTCGTTCTTCCTCTACCTCCCGTTCTGCTTTTTTCAGACTTGTGATGTTTCGGCAGATGCCGATCAGCCCAAGTAGGCCGCCATCAGGGCCGATGTAAGGACTTTTCAGGACATCAAACAGAGCTGTACTGCCGTCTGGGCAGATGACGGTCTCTTCGCTGCGCTCTGCTGTGCATTCGGCCAGCATTACCTCATCCCGACTATGGAAGGCGGCGGCCAGCTGCGGCGGCAGTACGGCCTCATCTGTTCTGCCTAAGATGTCTTGCTCGCCTTTATCCACAAACTGGGCAAAGGCCTGGTTGCAGCCAAGATACCGGTTCTCTAAATTTTTGAAATAGATTGGATCTGGGATCGAATCGAGCAAGGCCTCCAGCATGGTTTTCTGGTGGCGGAGCTTTTTCTGGGTGTTCTTCAGTTTAAGATGTGTGCTGATTCGGGCCAGCACTTCGGCCTGCTGGAAGGGCTTCGTGATATAATCAACCCCGCCGACCGCAAAGCCCTTGATCTTGTCCTCAACGCTGTTCAGGGCAGTCATGAAGATGATAGGAAAGTCAGTTAGTGCCTGTTGTTCCTTGATCAGGCGGCAGGTCTCAAAGCCGTCCATCTCTGGCATCAGCACATCGAGGAGAATAATGTCAGGAGTAAAATGGCAAAGTGCCTCTAAGGCTTGCCCGCCGCTCTGGAGGACGCGGAGATCAAAGTCCTGATTCTGAAGAAAGGAGAGGAGAATTTTCAGGCTGGCTGGCTGGTCATCCACAATCAGGATGAGGTCTTTTGTGCGGTCGCTCATTTACTCGGTGCGGGTCTTGTGGTGGTCGGCCAGACTGACGATCTGGTTGAGCTGGAAATTCTCGGCAAGCTCCTCGATCTTGGCCGCAAAGGGCTTGTAGCGGCCTGTGTCGATCTCGGCTAACCAAGCAGCCTTACGCAGTAGTCCTGCGATGTCGCCGGTGCGGGCCAAGGCCGCCAGATCAGCCAGCACTTCTGCGGTCGGCCAGGCCCAGTCTGGGATGTCCGGGGCAGTCTCCTCTGGCCACGCCAGAGGGATGGAAAGCTGGGCTGCAATCACGGCCAGCAGGTCGATAGAGGAGAAAGGCCGGACAATGCAGGCCGCAAATTTTTCAGTCTGCCCACTCTGCTCTGCATCCTCAGGCGCAGCTACTGCGATCACCGGGATGTCCTTCAGCTCAGGATGCTGCCGGAGCTGGCCACTCAGCGATATGCTGCCCATCTCTGGCAGGCGAAAATCAAGCAGCACTGCGTCAGGCCGGAACTGCTCGCAGGCTTCAGCGATACGACTCCGTTCGGCCAGTTCGTGAATCTGAAAGCCCGCGTTCTCGAGGATATTACGCAGTACAGCCCGATGGACGGCCTTGTCATCGACGATCAGGATTTTCTTGTGACTACAGAACTCGGTAGGGATATCAGCAACGCTTCCACTGCGCAGTACCCGCACCTCAACGCTGAAGAAGAAGCGACTGCCTGGCCCTTCACCCAGTGGCGGATTTTCGCAGAGCGGGCTGATCACGTGCAACTCACCTCCCATCAAGCGGACGAGCGTGCGGCTGATCGCCAAGCCCAAGCCAGAGCCTTCAGAATATTGAAGCCGTTCGCCGCCCTGCCGGAAGGGTTCAAAAATCTTCTTCTGCATGTCTGGGGCAATGCCTACGCCACTGTCCTCAACAAGCACGGTCAGCACAGCCCCGTCGCGGCTAATCGCTTTGGCTTGCACTTTGAGCGTACAATGGCCTTGCCGCGTGAACTTGACCGCATTGGAGAGCAAGTTGAGCAGAACTTGGCGCAACCGCAACTCATCTGCCTCAATCACCGCAGGCAGAGAGGCATCCGGCTCATAAATCAGCTCAATCTTCTTCAGCTGCGCCCGGCCTCGAACGATCTCCGCAATGCCGTTGAGGAAAGGCGGCAAGCGGAACTCCCGCGTTACCAACTCCATCTTGCCTGCCTCAATCCTAGAAAGGTCGAGGATGTCGTTGATCAGCATCAGCAGATGCTCGCCAGACTTGTGAATCGTGCGGATACTGTTGAGCTGTTTCGTTGTCAGACTCGGATCGCCAGAAAGAATTTGCGTGTAGCCCAGCACTGCGTTGAGCGGGGTGCGCAACTCATGGCTCATGTTAGCGAGAAAAACCGACTTGGCATGGTTAGCTGCCTCAGCCTGTTCTTTTGCTGCCAGGAGCTGCTGTTCAGCCAGCTTACGGGCGTTGATGTCAAGCAGAATGCCTGCGGCTCGCAGCGGCCTACCCTCAGGATCCCGCTTAAAGACCCGGCCTGCACCCAATGCCCAAACCCACTGGCCAGACTTGTGTCGGAGGCAATGTTCGGCGGTGAAGAGCGGAGTGCGGCCTTCGAGATGATCATTCATCTGCTGCATGACCTGCTCTTTGTCTGGCGGATACAAGGCGTTCTCCCAGGTGGCAACATGCTGGGCTATCTCCCCCAGCTGGTATCCAAGAATTTCTGCCCACCGCTCATTGAAGACTACTTCGCCGGTTGCAATATTCCAGTCCCAAGTTCCGAGACTGGCCCCGCTGACCGTCACAGCTAGCCGCTCATTGCTTTCTCGCAGAGCCTCTTCTGCCTTTCTTCGTTCAGTTATATCATGAATGATCGAGTAGAGCAATGTTCGCCCGCCGTTTTGCAACGGGCTGGAATAGACCTCCACATCGCGCAGCTCGCCAGAGGCCAAACGGTGCCGGAACTGGAAGTGAAGCTGCTCTTTTTCCGTCGCCCTCACCATCACGGCCTGCGCTTCAGCAGGTGGCAGCAGGTTGATATCCGTGATCCGCATGGACAACAAGGCAGCAAGACTGTAGCCGTAATAACGACAGGCCGCCTCGTTGGCCTCTTCAATCCGGCCGTTTATTGGATCAACGATCAGCTTGATCGCGGTGTTGGTCTCAAAGGTCTGCCGATAGCGGTGCTCGCTTTCTCGTAACAGCTCCTCCTGGAGTTTGAGGGCGGTGATGTCGTGCGCACTCATGACGATGCCGCTGACTTGGCCGCTGTCAGAGGCATAGGGATAATACGAGACATTCAGGTGCCGCCTGCCTGCTGGCGGAAAGTCGAACCAGGCTTGATAATGAATTTCCTCGCCTGCGAGACAACGCTCCAGCTTCTCTTGCATGGCCTGCAACTGATAATCCGGGCCGTGCAGCTCGGCGATGCTGCTGCCGATGATTTTCTGGCGCGGCTTACGGAAGGCTTTCACATAGGCGGTGTTCACAGCCTGATAAACCAGGTTGCAGTCCGCAAAGGCCATCAGGTCATCAGTGGCCGAGATGATCTGCTCATAGCGCCGGAGCAGTTCACCCGTCTGCTTGCGCGCCGTGATGTCTTCTTTGGTGGCAACGAATTTGCTGACGATGGAGTTAGAGTAGATTGGGGCAATGACAATGGCTTCCCAGAAGAGGGCACCGTTTTTCGCCCGGTTCAAGAGTTCGCCCTTCCAGACTTTACCTTGCAGGATCGTCTGCCACATTTCCCGATAAACGAGCGACGGCGTTTGGCCAGACTGGAAAATGCTGGTTGAACGGCCTATAAGCTCTTCTGCACTGTAACCAGTCATGCGCTCAGCAGCTGCATTGACATAACCAATCCGTCCTCTGGTGTCAGTGATCACCACGGCAGACGGACTTTGCTCCACAGCTGCTGACAAGAGCTGTACTTGCCGGTTGTGCTGGCGGATTAACCCGGCCATGCCGTTAAAAGTTCTCGCCAGAGCGGAGAAATCCGCTGTTTTACACTTTTCTTCTAAGGGCTGCCAATCGTCATCATCAATGCTCTTGAGGCGGGCAATCACCTCAGCGATAGGATCAGAGACGGCATAGCGGACAAACAGATTGGCAATGGGGATAAAGAGGGCAAAGGCAAAGGCAAACACGATCAACATGGCGATGCCGAGCAAGCCATTCTCTTTAAAGAGGGATTGCTCTACGCCAAGTAGGATCGCGGCTTGGTTGCCGTCTGCCAGGGGCAGTCGTGCGCCGTGCACCATCATGCCATGTGCGTGGCTAATCGGGCTACCGTACCAGGCTTCGCTTGCACTATTCAACAGCGGCAGTGAATTCGGGAGCGTGCCAGGGCAAAGCGATCTGCCGTCGGTAGTAAGCATCTTGTCTGGCAACAGGATCTGAATATGCAGGCCGCTTTGCAGGGCGGCAGAGTTAATCAGCTCCTGAGTAAGACTCGCTGCTGGCACAGGCTGCTCTGGCATCTGGAGTGCTTGCTCGAGGACGAAAAAGCCGCGTCGGATTTGCTGGCGCGCCAGCTCGTCCTCCTGCCGTCCAGCGAGCAGACTGAAGACGCAATAGAGCAGGAGCAGTACCGCAGCCATTGTGCAGGCTCCGAAAAAAACTATTTGATCCCGCAGCTTCAAATAACTGCAGGGATCTAAAAGCAGGTTGAGCATTCCAGGCTGCGGTCCTTGGCAAAGAAGAGGAAAGAAAGGTATAATTTTTTGTATTATAACCTATAAGGCGAATGTAAGTCAAATTTTTTGAATAAGATCCAGCAAAAGATGGGCCGCACTCTTCCGGGTGAAGAGGGGACGAAGCTGGATAAGGGAAAGACAGAGCGAGAACTGCAAGGGACAGGCGGCGGTGGGCAGTTGAGGCCCTTTCAGCAGGTTGCTGAAGTGGCGGCATTGCTCTTCAAGGAGCGCGGCAACCACAGCGGCGAGGAGGCAACGCTCTCCTCTGGCAAAACGCACCTTTTTTACTCGGTAGGAAAGGAGTTGTACTCGGCCAAACTCCTTTGTAAGTCAGCCAAACTCCTTTCCGGCTTACTCAAACTCCTTTGTTACTCGGCAAGACTCCTTTTCTGCCGAGCCGGACTCCTTTCTAGGTCGGCAGAACTCCTCTGCGGCTTGGCCAAACTCCTTTACTAGTCGGCAAGACTCCTTTGTAACCGAGCCGGACTCCTTTCTTGCCGAGTACAACTCCTCTCCAAGTAGGCAGAACTCCTTTGCGGCCAAGCCGAACTCCTTTCTTACCGAGGACAATTCGAGCTGAATTTCAGCTGAGGAGTTGCTCAAGAGGTCTCTGTTCAATCAACCCTGCACAAATCGCTGCAAGGCAGCCTTGGCCTGCTGTGCTCCGGCCTGGGTAAGCATGAGGTTGATAAGATGATCCAATTGCTCCTGAGTTGGTGGCTTTTCCTGGTACTGCTCGGCCATATTGACGATCAAGTCTGCATCATAAAGCACCTTGAAGTTGACCGTCTCTGACTCGCGGGGCGTGTGATGATGGCTGATAATGTCGCAGACCTCATCAATCAGCTCTGGCTTGGCCCGTAATCCCTGGAGCAGCTCTTTGGCCACGGGCGGCCCTTCGCTGTGCTGATAGCGGGCGGCAGAGGAGTTGAATTTGCGTTCCGCCTCCTTGATCCCGATGTCATGCAGATAGGCGCACGCCATGATCACCTGCATGTCGCCGCCCTGCTCTGCCTTGCCAATGATCTCGGCCTGCTCGGCAACTGCCTCAGCATGGTGGATGCGGCGGTTGTCGCTGCCGAAATACTTGCGTAGAGCGGTTGCCACCTTGTCCTTAAACAGCTCACCCTGAGCCGCAGCCAGTTCTGGAGGCAAAGCACCTAAGCACTGTTCCGCATAAGGGCAATACGCTGCGCAGCCAAAGTCCATCTTCGGATTAAAGACCTGCGTACCGCAGTTGCGACACCGTTGCCGACTATCGTCCTTGAAGAACTCTACTGATTGTCCGCAGGCAGGACACTTGCTCTCAAATACATCCTCGCCGCTCCAGTAGCGACTGTCTTGTCCAGGGCATTGCATGATCTATGCCTCCGTTGGCTCTAGGTAGGGAAGCAAGGGCGAACCTAGGGATTCGCCCTTACAGCCTGTCGATTACCCCAATATCGCCTTTAAGTCTTCTTCTGGCGTAGCCGCAATGGGTTTGATGTTGAAAGTAGCGACCAGAAAGGCAAGCACTGCCGGGCTGATGAAGGCAGGGAGCGTTGGCCCTAAGCGAATATCCTTAATTCCCAGCGAGAGCAGGGAGAGCAGGATAGCGGCGGCCTTTTGTTCGTACCAAGAGATAATCATCGACAGCGGCAGCTCATTTACGCCACAGCCAAAGGCGGCAGCCAAGGCCAGGGCAATCTGCACCGCAGAGTAGGCATCGTTGCACTGCCCTACATCCAGCAGGCGCGGGATGCCGCCAATATCACCCAGCTGCTTGTCAAAGAAGCGGAACTTGCCGCAGGCGAGGGTCAGGACTACACAGTCCGCAGGCACCTGCTCAACAAAGCGGGTGAAGTAGTCGCGGCCTGGTTTGGCTCCGTCGCAGCCGCCAACTAAGAAGAAGTGGCGGATCTGCTTGTTCTTCACCGCCTCGATGACCTTATCCGCTACCCCAAGCACGGCGTTGCGGGCAAAGCCCACCAACACAGTGCCTCTGTCCACATTCTCCTGCCAGCCGTCCATCGCCAAGGCTTTCTCAATCACCGGGCTAAAGTCCTTGCCGTCTATGTGCTTCACGCCTGGCCAACCAACCAGACCGGTGGTAAAGATGCGGTCTTGATAGTCCTCGCGGGGCTTCTGGATGCAGTTTGTGGTGAAGAGCACCGGCCCAGGGAAGTAAGGGAACTCTTTGTGCTGGTTCTGCCAGGCTGTGCCGTAATGCCCATAGAAATGCGGGTACTTCTTTAGTTCAGGGTAGCCGTGCGTGGGCAGCATCTCGCCGTGGGTGTAGATATCAATGCCTTTGCCTTTGGTCTGCTGGAGCAACAGATCTAAGTCGCGCAGATCATGCCCTGTGACCAGGATACACTTATTCTTGCGATGACCGAGCGGCACTGCCGTGGGCACTGGATGCCCATAAGTGCCGGTGTTGCCTGCGTCAAGCAGCTCCATTGCCCGCAGATTGATGGCTCCAGCCTTCATGGCCACCGGCACGCATTGCTCAATGGTCAGCCCTTGCATGAGCAGCGCGGTCAGGGCTTCGTACATGAAGCCCCCGATAGCTGGATCCTCTTGGCCAAGAATGGCCGCGTGGTCAGCATAAGCGGCAATGCCTTTCAGACCATACAGCAAGGTCTGCTTGAGGGAACGGATGTTCTCGTCGTTATCCAAGGTGGGAATGAACTGGAGGGCTGCACCCTGCGCAGCCAGGCCCGCAACCGTATCCGCAGGCTGGAAGGAAGCTGCTGGGTGGCAGAAGTCCACTTTGCCGCCTGCTGCCGCGACCTGCGCTTTCAGTTCCTCGCGCAGCTCTACTGTCCTGCCGATCAAGACCGCAAAGCGATCAGGGTCGAAGTTGACGTTGGTGAGGGTCGAGAACACGGCTTTCATCACAAAGCGGTCGATGTCCTGATCCAGCTTCCCTAGCCGCCGCGACTCCCTGGCAAAGAAGGCAAGGCCGCAAAGGGCATAGATCAAGACATCCTCGATGTCAGCCAGTTCATTGTTCTTGCCGCAGACCCCTGCCGTAGTACAGCCAGTGCCTTTAGCGGTTTGTTCACATTGATTGCAATACATGGTTATTCGTCTCCTCCACGAGTTGTTGTATACAGAATACGGAATTCTTCACGAGTAATAGTGTAGCCCTAATACGCCCCCTTTCCCTTGATCTATGTCAAGCAAACCAAAATAAGGCAGGCAACGAGGACACAGCAAAACAGGCACTGACCTGCTCTGCGAAAAAGCACTCTAGTGCCTTTATCACGAGCACTCTAGTGGCCGTCTGACGAGCACTAGAGTGGCCTTGCCGGAGCACTAGAGTGCCTTTGTCACGAGCACCCTAGTGGCTGTCTGACGAGCACTAGAGTGCTCGTCTGGAAAGCACTCTAGTGCCTTTTATAAGAGCACCCTAGTGCTCATCTAAAAACTACTCTGGTGCTTGTCGAACGATCACCCAAGTGAGTGGCCAACCAGGATGGAAATATGCTCAGGAACAGCAAGTTGCTGATAGAATCCTTGCGCACAATGAAGGCAAACAGGCTCCTATGAGCTACCGGCCTTTCTTGGATGGAGTTATTGGCTTGTGGGGTGGCGGTGGGGCGTAGCCCTTGTTGCCTTGCTTGCCTGGCGGCGAATTCGGACGAGACGGAGTTGGACGCTGTTGCGGGGTTGTGGGGGACTTCTTTTCGCTCATTTGATGCTCCTTTTGATGAGAGTAAGGGGACAGCACAGGGCTGTCAGGCTGCATCGCTTATACTTTGGCAGGAAAACAAGAACTATACCGCAGCAGGAAAGGAGCGCAAGGAAATTAACACCCGATATCTCCTTGCGGTTGTCTCTTAAGCTACTGAATATAACCTTGCTCTGCCAGGTAGAGGAAAATCTCCTGCACTGCCTCTGCCGGAGTCATCTTGGAGGTGTCGATCACAATCTCTGGGTGGGATGGGGGAATGTAGGGGTCAGAGATACCGGTCACACCTTTGACCAGACCGGCCCGTGCCTTCGCATATAAGCCTTTGCGGTCACGGTGCTCGCAGACTTCGAGTGGCGTAGCTACATGCACCTCAATATAGCCGCCGTAGCGACTGATCAGCCGCCGGTTCTCTTGCCGAGACTCCTCGTAAGGGGCAATAGGCGCACAGAGGGCGATCCCACCGTTCTTAGTAATCTCGCTGGCTACATAACCAATCCTGGTGATATTCAGATTACGGTGCTCCTTGGAGAAGGTCAACTCTGACGATAGGTTCTTGCGGACGATATCGCCATCGAGGAGGGTAACAGGTCGGTCGCGCATCTCCATAAAGCGTACCATCAAAACCTTGGCAATGGTGGATTTGCCAGAGCCAGACAGGCCAGTCATGAATACGGTAAAGCCTTGCTTAGACCGAGGCGGGAAGGAACGCCGCAGCTCGGCTACCACACCAGGGAAGGAGAACCATTCTGGGATCTCCAAGCCCCATTCCAGCCGCCGCTTCAGCTCCTTAGAGGTGATGTTGCGCACGGTCTCATCTGCTACCTCGTCCAAATATACATAGCTGGCCCGCTCTTCCGCATAGCCCATTGCCCGCTCTGGTACCATCTCTATCCCAGTTTCAGGAGCGAGTGAAGCAACCAGCCGCTGTGCCTCTCCCAAGGGATAAAACAACTCCTCATCGGTGTCGGCAAATGGGTCGCCGTGATCTGCCGCGACCATGAAATGGCTGCACCCGTAGTTCTTGCGGATCAGAGCGTGCCAGAGTGCCTCCCTAGGCCCTGCGTGGCGTTCTGCCAGCGGGATGATCCCGAGCTGGATCATATTGGCCGGGAACTGGCGGACAACCTCCTGGTAGCAGTGGACATGCGTATAATGCTCTCGGCTGCCAGGATGATCCAGTCCCACCGCAGGCTGAAGGAAGATGGCTCCACCTGCTTTGCGGGCAGCAGCCAGGACCATCTCTCGGTGGGCACAGTGCAGGTATTCTTTGGTGTGAAAGCCTAGCACCCTACGCCAGCCCTGCTGCATGAAGCGGCGGCCTGTTTCTGCTGGGGTGAGGCGGAGTTCGCGGAAGTCGTAATGAATGGGCAGGGTCAGTCCTTCCAGCGTCCCACCGATATACCAGTCTTTAACCTGGGTGAAGAGGGCCTGTACGCCGGGATGCCGGTCTGCCTCTGTCGTGCCATACACCGCCTTGGCCTCGGCCTGCTTGTCGGGCTGCCAGATCTCACCCACGGTCAGCACAGCTAAGAGAAACCCCTCGCCGTCATTGAGGGCCACTCGGTCGCCTGGTTTTAGCTTGGCGGCAAAGGCTTCCTCCACATCCAAGCAGACTGGCAGCGGCCATATCTTGCCGTCGGCAAGGCGCATCTCCTGCACAACATGCTCGTAGTCATCACGACAGAGAAAGCCGGACAGCGGATAAAAGGCCCGGTTGAGCAGGGCTTCCAAGTCACAGAGCTGACGACGGTTCAAATCCCGTGAGGGCAGTTGCACGGCCTCAGCCCGTAGCTGTTCAGCCCGGCAGAAATGGACAAGGAGGCTTTCGGAATAAGGAGCAGAAGAGGAAGAAAAATTCAAAGTCATAAGTTTGGTGAGTTTAGAAAAATTTTACAGTAAAAAATATTGAACTTTTCCAGGAAAAGCTTTATCCTTTGGTATAAGGAGGAATCAGCTATTCGGTGTTGAAAAATTGCAGGTGTTTTTCCTATGAAACAACAGATTATCCATGAACCGCTCTGGCTGCCGTGCAAAAAATGAACCTCCGTGATGCCATTCATATCCTAATGCTGAGTCCCATCTACTTCTATCTACCAGTGCCTCAGCGGCTACTGCTGGCCAAAGAATACTGCCAAGCTGTCAACAGCATCGTTGTTTCTTCTGCCGTCCGCATCTGAATCCCTGTTCAGTTTGCTTTTCCCCCATTCGCCTCCCGTCGCAGGGGAGGCGTATCCGGCGGCTGCCATCCGGCAGTTAACTCATGCAGCTTGGCGTATTTGTACCAGGTGCCCTCGAAATTGCCCACCGCGATGACAAAACCTGGCCAGCCGTCGAGGATACCCTTTTTCAGAATATACATGTGGAAAAAGGACCACAGTCCCCGGCTAAGGGCAGTGAACATTCTCGCCTGTCGCCCACGCTGCTGGAGTTTCTTTGCTCCGAGCGTGGAGTAGCGATTGGCCTTGTGGGCTACCTCTTCCAGATTCTTGTAGGGAAACTGCCAGATCGATTGCTGGAGATATGCAGCAGGTTTATCAGAAACAACCTCGTATTCCTCATGCACTGGGTCATCGCCCTTGAAGCGCAGCGCACCCTTACGGAAGAGTTGAGGCTGGCGATAGTCAGGCCAAAAGCCGGAATGCTTGATCCAGCGGCCCATGAAAAAATTGCGCCGGGGTATGTAGTAAGCATCCGCCGGATTCGGCAGATCGATTGTGGCTAAGATCTCGTCTCGTGCTTCGGTGGTACAGCGCTCGTCGGCATCGAGTGAAAAGATCCAGTCATGCGTGCAGGCAGCCATAGCTTGATTGCGCAGGTCGCCGAAACCCCGGAATTCGATCTGCACCACCCGTGCACCCATTGCAGCGGCAATCTCGGCGGTGCTGTCCTTACTGAAGGAGTCGGCCAAGACAATCTCATCTGCCCAGAGCACCGAGTTGATAGCTGAACGGATTTTGTCCGCCTCATTCCAGGCGATTATATAGGCAGAAATTTTACTCATAACGCCCGTGGCCCTGCTGTCGGCGGTGTAGGACGTTTCGGTGCACCACCGCCTGCGAGCTGGATGACGATGTTGTCGGTCTTGCGCAGCCGCTTGGCCAAAGTTTTAAATAAATGCCGGGCGATGTCCGGGTATTTTTCCAGCAGCTCCTGTAATTTGTCGCCTGGATATTTTTTGATTTTGCTCCGGCCTACCGAAACTATGGAAGCATAGCGCGGCTCATCCAAGATGCAAGCCATTTCACCGAAATACTCACCTGGCTCAGTGATCTCGGCGATCTTTTTGCCCTGCTTCAGCACTGCCACCTTGCCTCGCACCAATTTGTAGAAATTACGGTCGTCCTGGTTGCCTTCCTGAATGATAATGTCGCCGTCCTCGTACTCCTCTACCGGCGGGCTGACCAGATAAGGCGGCAGAGTATCCTGATGGGCGACAGTGTTGCCCATCACCTCATCGAGGCTGGTCACCCCCTGGATGGCCTTCATGATTGCAGCCATGCGCAGGGTGTACATGCCCGACTGCATAGCCACCTTGCGCAACTGCTCTTCTGAGACCTGCGCCTGGATGGCCTGGGCAACTTCGCTGGTGACTTCCAGCAATTCAAAAAAGCCTACCCGGCCTTTGTAGCCGCGACCGTTGCAGATGGCGCAACCCTTGGGGCCGTAGAGCTGAAAGCCCTCTGCGTCGAGCTGCTCATCAGTGAAGCCTATCTCTTTCAGTTTCTCTCGTTCTACCGTGACCGGCTGCTTGCATTTAGCGCAGAGCCGTCTGCCTAGACGCTGGGCCAGCACCATAGTTAGCGAGCCTGCCAAGATGTAAGGAGGAATGCCGATATCCACCATACGGCTAACCGTAGCAATAGCATCGTTGGTGTGGAGGGTACTGAAAACTAAGTGACCGGTCATCGCCGCTTTCATGGCGATTTCGGCAGTGCTGATATCGCGGATCTCGCCGACCATGATGATATCAGGATCCTGGCGGAGAAAGGCTTTCAGGGCCGCCGGAAAGGTCATACCGACCTCAGTGTTGACGTTGACCTGACAGATGCCCTTGAAGTTGAACTCGACCGGGTCCTCGGCAGTTAGGATTTTAATATCCTCGCTGTTAAGCGAGTTAAGGGCCGAGTAAAGGGTAACGGTCTTACCTGAACCGGTGGGGCCGGTAACGAGCAGCAAACCTTGCGGGCGATTGAGACAGCGCTTGAGGGATTCAAAGGTATCTACTTCAAAGCCGAGCTTTGTCAGGTTGACGTTCAGCGAACTTTTGTCCAAAATACGGAGAACGATGCCCTCGCCGTGCAGAAGCGGCAAGGTAGAGACACGGAAATCAACCGCCTTGTTGCGGCCCAGCCGGATACTGATACGACCGTCCTGGGGGATCCGGCGTTCGGTGATGTTTAGGTTAGCCAGAATCTTCATTCGGGCGGAGAGCGCGTTCTTAATTGTCAGCGGCAGGTTCATAGACTTGAACAGGGTGCCGTCCTTACGGTAGCGCACCTGCATGGTCTTTTCAAAAGGTTCGATATGGATATCGCTGACCCCCTCTTGGACTGCCTTGACCAAGATGCCGTTCACCAGCTTAATAATCGGCGCATCGTTAGCGGAGAACTGGCTGAATTTGTCGTCTTCTTCGTTGCCGGAATCTTCAATCTCGAAGTCCTCGGCTGCGTCAGACACCAAGGCTCCCCAGTCCTCGACCTGCTCGACCTGCTCGACCTGCTCTTCCTCACCGCTGCCGAAAAAGGCTTTATACTCCTCGTCGCTAATTTTGTAATAGGTCTTATAGGCATCGACGATGTTCCGGGTCGTGGATACGCAGACATTGAGAGCCAGCTTAAGCGAATTCTGTAGCTCCTCTACCTCCATTGCATCAGTTGGCTCAGCCATCGTGATCTGGAGGGTGTCGCCAGCCAAGCGGAGCGGGAAGGCCAAATACTTTTTGGCCATCTCGTAAGGCATTAGCTTGAGCGCATCAGGACTCGGTGCTTCTTCGGCAATGTTGACCGCTGAATAGTTATGCTGCCTGCTTAAAAAGTTAACAATGGTGTCTTCTTCAATGATGCCGCTGTCAAGAAATATTTTCCCCAGTCGCTCCCCGGATTTTTTATGGATCACCTGGGCATTGGTAAACTCGGCGGCAGTAACATAGCCCGCCTTTTGGAGGAGTTCGCCGATCTTGAGCCTGCCTGCCCCTGACTGATCTTTGACCGTCCGTTTCAGAGCCGCTTTCTGATCTGCTGCTGCCACCGGTTTTTTGGACGGCGGGACTGCTGTTGTTTTTTTATTATTATCCATATCTTTTGAAGCGCAGAGTGAATGCGTATTTTCCTGAACAGTCTTGAGTGTATCTTACCGCAAAAAAAAAAGTGCCAAAAGAGATTTTCCCGTTTCAGTACCTTTTTTTGCCCTGTCTGAGGCAGGCGTAGGCAGACGGCAAGCAACCTACCCTGGAAATCTTCACAGCCAAGATCTTTTGGCGAGCCGAAAATAAAAATCCCCACCGCTTGCGGCGCAGTTAGAAAGAGGTTACGATTAGGCTCACAGGAGAGCTGCTTTACAAGATCTCTACACAGAGCAACCACTCTGACATACAAGATATTCTTGGCTAACTGTCTTGAGTAAAAGAGCGCATCTTCATGCTTAGAAAGCAGTTTGGCGCAGTTTCTGGATAAACAGGGAAAGATTACTGCTCGTTTGCCAAGGAGTTTGGCTCGGCAAGAGAGGAGTTCTGCCGACTTGCAAAGGAGTTATACTCAGCAGAAAAGGAGTTCGGCTTGGCCAAACTTCTTTCCTAATGAGCAACAAAGGAGTTTGGCCGACTATAACTCATTTCCAAGTCGGCAAGATTCCTTTGCGGCTAACCAAAACTCCTTTTCTGCTGAGTATAACTCCTTTGCAAGTCGACAGGACTTCTCTTTGACTAAGCCGAACTGCTTGGCAATCGAGCAAAAAAAGAATCACCAAAAGGATTTCACAGGTTGATGTGAAAGATTCAAGAAGCCAAATGCGATCGAATCGTATTATATACGCCTATTAAAACCTAGATCAACTCTTTAATCCATAAATGAAACTAGAAAAATATTTTTTTATTGTCGTATCTCTAGCATTGACTGCGATACTTTTTTTGAGTTACTGGAACCATTTTGATAATGGATTTCAATTTGATGATTACCACACAATAGTTCACAATGTTCATATTCGCAAAATATCAAATATTTATCATTTTTTTACTGATATTGAAACCTATGGAATAAACCCGGACAATAGGACATACAACCCTATTCTTGTTACGCTTAATGCAATTGATTTCTGGATAGGGGGCGAACTAAAGCCAAAAGTTTTTCATACATCAATCTTTTCAAGCTACTTAGTGCTTGGTGTGCTGCTGTATCTTCTCTTAAAGAGAATCTTTGATATATCCATAAATGACAAATGGAACTCCTGGTTTGCTCTTTTCTCAACCGCATTTTTCATGCAGCACACAGCGAACGCCGAGACGATAAATTATATAATAATGCGATCCGACTCATTTTCGACGCTCATGATTGTTGCGTCTTTTATTTTGTACTTCAACGACACAGCAAGATCTTTTCGCCTCCATTATATAACATTTCTTATTGGTTTAGGAACAAAAGCAACCGGCTTTATTTTCGCACCGCTTTTAGCTGCCTATATTCTGCTATTTGAAGAAAAAATGCCGCTATGGGGGCCTTTTCTGCTCACTAAAAATTTTAAGAGTACAGTTATTTTTATCAAAAAATCATTGCCGATACTTATTATAGCTACCTGTATTTTTTATCTTGAAAGAATCGCATTTAGACAAGGAAATCCACTGCCAGCGAGCGGCGCAGGCCTGTCTCGATCATTTGATTATTTTGTAACGCAATGGTATGTAATTGCTCATTACATTGGCAATTTTATTCTCCCCCTTGATTTGAGCGTTGATACCGATTTTTCTACTATAACCAATGTACTACAACGGAAAGTACTGCTGAGTTTAATGCTTCTCGTGGCAATGGCAGCAGCGGGATTTATTGCTTCAAGAAAACAGGAAACTCGCCCCATCGCCTTTGGCATCATCTGGTTTTTCTTTGCCTTGGCACCGACATCAAGCTTTATTCCATTTGGCCAGATAGCAAACGACCATCGCACATTTTTTCCGTATATAGGCTTGGTTATGGCGGCTGGCTGGTGGATTTCGCTAAAAATTATACAAATCAGGGATTCCGCTTCAGCAAGCAGAATGGCAATCCCAGCTATAGCTGCATTGTATTTACTGGTCATTGGCCTTCATACGTACGGCACATTTCAAAGAAATATTGTCTGGGGATCAGCAGAGCTATTATGGAAAGATGCAACTGTCAAAGCTCCTAATAATGCCAGAGTGCAGCTGAATTATGGCTTGACCCAGATGGAGAAAGGCAATTATAATGAAGCATTGATTCATTATAATAAGGCACTTGAGCTGTGGCCTAGGTGGTCGTATATCCATATCAATATGGGCATATTAAAAAATGCAATGGGAAATTCAGCTGAAGCAGAGCAGCATTTTAAAAAGGCACTTCAGTATCATCCGATGAATCCAAATTCGTATTACTACTACGTTGTTTTTCTTGATAATAAATCAAGGACAAAAGAAGCTTTTGATTTGATAGAAAGAGGAATAAAGATAAGTCCAAATTTTGACAGCTTCAATCAACTGCGTGACAATCTGAGACGCAAGCTGACATCATCAGAAGGAAGCACAAAGCCCGCTCTTCTTACCGACAAGCAGGTATCAGGCTATATCGATCTGAGCCTAATCTACTACAAAGCAGGAGATTTCAAAAAAAGCATTTCAGCATGTGAGAACGCTCTGAAATCGCGTCCTAATCATGTTGTTGCCTACAACAATATATGCAGCGCATACAATGCGATGTCCGAGTGGGAAAAAGCAAGAGATGCCTGTGAAAAAGCTCTGAAAATCAACCCAGATTATGAGCTAGCAAAAAACAATCTGCGTATAGCGATTGAAGGAAGCGAGAAGAGAAACTAGCCTCCCTTCAAGCCCGGTACACTCCACTTGATTATTCTGCTGCACCGGGCAAATCTTTTTGTTTTCAGCAGGCTAAACGCCTAGTATAATACAGCCGTATATTTCCTGCCGGAAATCTCCATTCCTTCCCTTTCTGCATGGAGGAAACCATGAAAGCCTCGTCCTTCGTTCTCTCCGCTATCTTTTTGCTTTTCTGTCTCTTTTCCTCCCTTGCTGCCGCTGATGAATATACGCTACAGCATTTGGAGCAGGAGGCACAAAAATTTGCCGCCGAATACGCTTCCGGTATTGTGCCGTTACAGCCTGATCAGGCTTTGGTTCTGATGAAAGCCGCGAACATTTTAACTGCGCAGGGCAAATCGGAGAACTGTGCCGTTGCCGCCACCCTGTGTAAAAATGCCGCTGCAATTTCAGGTGGTCAGCCTGTCGCCGATTTCTGGATCTCTTTAGCCAAGGCTGAAGCCTGTACCGGACAATGGGTGGAAGCGAGCCGGAGCGGCTGGCTTGCCTATCTGTCGGCAGCAGATGTACCTACCGAGCAGAAAGAAGCCTTGACCCTTACTGGCAAGGCTTTGGAAAAACGCACCACCGCAGAGAGTAGCTGGACACCCGCCGCCATCAGCGTGTATGAAATACTGGCCAAGCTGGGTGATAGCCAAGGGGCAGACCGGTTGCATAAGCAGAAGGAAGAGGCTCTGACCGCCGAGAAAAAAAAGCAGGCTGAAGAGCTTGCTCGGCAGCAAGCGGCGGAAAAAGCCCAGCAGGAGGCGCGGCTTGCCGAACTGCGACGGAAACAGATTGAAGACAAGACATTAAAAATTGAAAGCTCCGCTGCTGAGACTGACAGTAGTCAGCCAAAACTCTGTCTTCGCTTCAATGAGCACCTACCTGACCCAGATAGTATTCATTACGGCGATTACGTCCAGATCACGCCATCCATTTCCTCAGATTTCTCGGTCGAGGACAGCAAACTCTGCATTGGCGGGGCAGCCTACGGTACTTCTTATAGCGTGACCGTGCGCAGCGGTCTAAAGGTGAAGGAGCGGACTTTGCCGGAAGCGGTGACGCTGACTATTGAAACCGAGCACCGCAGCCCTGCCCTCTGGTTCAATCAGAGCGACTATATCCTGGCGCATCGCAGCAGCCGGGGCATCGGCTTGAATACAGTGAATGTCGATAAGGTGCGGTTCCAGCTCTTCCGCATTCATGAGCGCAACATTCTCGGCGATTTTGTTCGGGAGAATTTCCGCAATAAACTGAGTGGCTATGACCTCGACAACATCAAGGACAACGTAGGTGAGAAGGTCTGGCAGGGTAGCACAGAGATCGTCAGTCCAGTCCAGGACAAAATTATGACCAGTGCCGTTGTTCTGCCACAGGATGTCCTTGCCATCGCACCTGGTCTGTACATCTTGGTTGCCGAGAAATTCAAACCAGAACAAGCCGCGACGACAGATGAGGAGGGAGAGGAAGAGGATGACGAAAACCGCTGGGAGGGCCAGGCCAGCCAGTGGATTGTGGTCACCGACATTGGCCTGAGTACCTATCAGGGCAGCGATGGCCTGACCGTAGTCGCCCGCAGTCTGGAGACTGCCCTGCCCATCGCCGGGCTAGAGATCGGTCTTTACGCCCGCAACAACAGCCCATTGGCCAACTTGACCACTGATGAAAAAGGCTTAGTACACTTTGCGCCAGGCCTACTCAAAGGCAAAGGAGGGCAGGCCGCCTTTCATCTCATGTCAGCGGACAGCAAGCACGGCTTTACCTTCCTTCAGCTCGAGCAAGCCCCCTTTGACCTCAGCGACCGGGGAGTGAGCGGCAGAACCGCGTCTGGCCCCTTGGATGCTTATCTCTACACCGAGCGCGGCATCTACCGACCTGGTGAGACCGTGCATATCGCCGCCATTGTCCGCGACCGCATCGCCCGTGCAGCGGCTAGTCCACCCATGACGCTGCGGGTCAGTGGCCCAGATGGTAAGGTCATGATGGAGCGACTACTTCAGCCTGATGTGGCGGGCGGCTACACAGACACGATCAATCTGGCCAACGCAGCCCGCTCCGGCAACTGGACTGCCGCCCTTTACGCCGATGTAGAAGATAAGCCAGCAGGTCAGACCACCTTCCAGGTCAAATCCTTTAAACCGCCTCGCTTAGAGGTACGCCTTGAGCCAAACGGCGTGCTCGACGAACAGAATAAGGCGGAAGTGGCAGTGCAGGCGGATTATTTCTACGGCTCACCGGGATCGGAGCTGACAGTCAAGGCAAAGATGAAGCTCGAATACGAGCCACACCCCTTCAAGGACTATGCCGTCTTCTATTTTGGCAAAGACAAGGAGGAACCGGGGATCGGCGAGATTGAGCTACCAGAAATCAGCACCGATGAAAAAGGCCACGGCCTGCTCTCGCTGATTCTCGAAGGCCAGCAGAAGACCACGCTGCAACCACTTAAGGCCGTGATCAGCGCGGATGTTTTGGATATTGATGGCAGGGCAGTCAATGCCACTGCCAGCTTGCCAGTACGCCAGCTCAAGGAATATCTTGGCGTGAAACCGGTCTTTGCTGATCTGAACATCCCGGAGCACAGCGAGGCCAAATTTGAAATCATCACCCTAAATGACCAAGGTCAGCCGCAAGAAAAGGGGCAGACCGACTGGCGGCTAGTGCGTGAGGAGATTGATTACCAGTGGTTCCGTAAGGACGGTGAATGGGCCTATGAGCAGATCGTCCGCGATCAAGAAGAGCAGCGCGGCCAGCTGACCTGGGAGAAAGCCGGGCCAGTGCCACTGGCAGTTCCAGCAGGGTTGGGCAGATATCGCCTGGAGCTACTCACCAAGGACAAAACGCTGCTCACCACCCTGCGTTTCACCGCAGGCGAGCAGCTTGTTGGCGAGAGCGATACCCCGGATTCAGTCAAGGTGGTGCTCGACAAGCAGAGTTACAAGATTGGCGAGACAGCTCAACTCACTTTAACCTCACCCTATCCCGGTCAGGCGAGCTTGGTGCTGGCCAACAGCACCGTGAATGGGGTGCGCAACTTTGCCCTGAGCGGCAAAGAGGAGACTCTTCAGATTCCGGTCGAAGATGGCTGGGGCGCAGGTGTTTATGCCCTGGTGACTGTCTATCGGCCTGGCAAAGAGCAGCAGAAAGGCGCAGATCGGGCCGTAGGTCTGATCTGGCTGCCAATGGATCCAGCCCCACAGCGGCTGGAGGTGACAGTCAACGCACCAGAGCAGACCCGGCCTCGGCAGGTACTGCTCGTGCCGGTCTCCGTCAAAGGCGCAGAGGCAGGTAGCGAAATCCGCCTAACCTTGGCCGCAGTGGATGAGGGCGTACTCCAGCTCACCAATTTCGTTTCTCCTGATCCGATAGCGTGGTTCTTTGCCAAGCAGCAGCTTGGCTTAGACCTCCGCGACATGTATGGTCAGCTGATCATTCCGCCAGACAGCAAACCTTTGACCCTGCGCAGCGGTGCAGGCGAGGATGGATTACGCGGTGCGCCGCAGTCGAATGTAAAGGTCGTGTCGCTCTTTTCTGGCGTGGTGCAAGCTGGGCCAGATGGCACGGTTTCAGTGCCCCTCAACATTCCTGACTTCAACGGCAGGCTGCGCTTAATGGCCGTAGCCTGGTCAAAAGAAAAAACCGGTGCAGCCAGCCGTGCCCTGCGCGTCAATGATCCGGTCGTTATTTCACCTTCGCTGCCCCGTTATCTGGCAGACGGCGATCAATCCAGCATCCAGCTGTTAGTCGAGAACATTGATGGCCCAGCAGGTCAGTATCAGGTCATTTGGAAGGCTGAGGGCGCAGTCATGATGGCCAGTCAAGAAGGCAGCACAGCTCTTGCCGAACTCCAACCGGGCAAACGGCAGAGTCTCAGCTTTCCAGTAGCAGCAGCTTCTGGTATTGGCAGCGGCAATCTCCATCTGAGCGTAAACGGGCCAGATGGCTATAGCTATCAGGGCAATTTTGCCCTGAACGTGCGCGGTAAATATCTACCCACCTTGACCCGCAGCTACAGCAAACTGGAGCCAGGCGCAGTCATCACGCTCAATAAAGAGACTCTCAGCGGCCTCCATCCCATGACCGCCAAGGTTGATCTCAGCATCTCCAGCGCACCAAACGTCGATGTGGCCGGGCTACTCGGCGAACTTGACCGCTATCCGCACGGCTGCTTAGAGCAATTGACCAGCCGTGCCCTGCCGCTCCTCTATGCCAACCAGCTTGCGGAACGCTTCGGCTATCCAGTGGATAAAAAACTGCCTGATCGGGTGCAAGGCGCGATAGAGTTGATCCTGCAAAAGCAACTTGGTGAAGGCAGCTTTGGTCTTTGGTCAGATACCAGCGATCCAGAGCCGTGGCTCTCTGCCTATGCAATGGATTTTCTGGGGCGAGCGCGGGTCAAAGGCTTTGCTGTGCCAGATTACTTCTACAAGAAAGGCCTGGATTGGCTGATCGACGAGGTGAAGAACAGCGGCAGCGAGGGTAAGCACATCGAGGCATTGGCCTATGCCCACTGGGTACTCGCGCGCGCTGGCCAGGCCCGGCAAGAAGATGCCCGCTACCTCTTTGACACCAAGTTTGACAGCATCGGCTCGCCGTTAGCAAAGGCCCAACTCGCAGGCACTCTGGCTTTGCTCGGCGATCAAGTCCGAGCCGTCAAAGGACTGACCGCAGCTCTCAAAGCCGCAGACACCGAATCTGCCTCTTGGTGGAGTTATGGCTCGCGACTGCGCGATCTGGCCGCCATCATCAGCGTTCTTGGCGATACTGGCCTGATGCAGGTTGATCCTGCCGCTGCCTGGCAAGAAGTGAGCGGCCAGTTAAGCAAGCGGAAATACTTCTCCACCCAGGAACAAGCCGCTCTGATTATGGCGGCTCTGACTTTGGACAAAGGGCAAGCACTGGATTTGGAGGTGACAGAAGGGAATGCCGTACCAGCAAAGCCAGCAGAAAGTACTCCATCGCTCTTTGGCCGGTTCCTCTCTGCCATCAACTTAGACAAAGAAAAGCCACAAGAGGCACCGAAGAAGCCCAGCGAAAAGCGCAGCTTCTTCTCCCTGAGTCGCGGGGGTGCGGCCTTGTTAACCAGCCCTGTTACCCTGCGCAACAAAGGCACTGTCGCAGTTTGGGCCGTAACCACGGTACAAGGCTCACCCATCAACGAGCCTGCGCCGGTAGGGAACGGCTTCAGCATCAAGCGAACCTGGTATAACACCGCCGGCGAGCCGCTGTCCTTGCACAAAGTGCCGCAGAGCGAGCTGGCCGTGGTAATGGTTGAGGGTGAAGCCACAGAAGGGGGCAATTTCCAGTCGCTGCTGATTGACCTCCTGCCTGCGGGCTTTGAAATCGAGAAGGCTATCACCGGCACCGAGGCTGAGGCCTTTGATTGGCTGTCGGAACTCAGCCCATCCCGCTACACTGACGCACGGGATGACCGCTTTGTGGTCGCCTTTGACACAGAACAGCTGGCGCATGAGGAAGATGATGCCGATTTGCGGCCCTTCCGCTTCGCTTATTTGGTCCGCGCTATCACACCTGGCATGTATAGCCTGCCACCTTCCGAAGTTGAGGCCATGTATCGGCCAGAATACCGCGCCCGAACCAAAGCTGGCGCAGTGACCGTGGTCAAGAAACAGTAGAAGTTGGTGAGCAGCTTGCAAGGGCGGCCTTTACTGGTCGCCCTTGGCATCGTGCTGGGGAACTTTTTCCCGGCTGCGTTCCGCCTGGTTCAGTTCTGATTCCTTTCTTGCTCGCTGGCCAAGGAGTTTGGCTCGGCCAAAGAGAAGTTCTGCCGACTAAGAAAGGAGTTTGGCTCGGCAGCAAAGAAGTCTGGCCGACTAGCAAAGGAGTTTGGCCAAGCCAGAGAGGAGTCTTGCCGACTTAGAAAGGAGTTGTAGTCGGCTAAACTCCTTTGCGGCTTACCTGGAAAGCAGTTTGGCCAAGCCGAACTCCTTTCTTGTCGAGTACAACTCCTTTTCTGCCAAGCCAAACTCCTTGGCAAACGAGCAGAACTCTTCCCTGGCGTACTGGAAATGCTGCGCTGTTTCTTGCCTCTGCCAGCCCCCCCCCCGTATTTGGTGCATTTGCCCTCACTTCTGCGTTTTTTAACCGTGCCAAAGAAAGGTTTTTCTCTTACAATGCGTTGAAGAAAACCAGGCAAGGCGCAAGCGTACCCCCAGGAGGCAGCAATGCAGCTGAAGAGCATCAGGCAGTCATTTGCTTTTCTTCGCCATCCGCTGACAGCGGTGATCGGGTTGTTGTTGCTGATTCTGCTTCTCCCTATGATTAGGTACAGACAAGAAAGCAGCACGATTTTTCAAAGCGGACAGCGGGCTGAGGACAGGTTAGAGTATGCCAAGGCTCTGCGCCGCTACGCCAAGGCAGTCGCAGATGAACCGGATAAGCAAGAATATCTGCTGGCTGCTGGGCAAATGGCCACCAAGCTGGGCGAATACAGCCAGGCGCAGGTGTGGCTGGAGCATCTGCTGGCGATCCGGGAGAAAGAGGGAAGCGAAAATAAACATACTGCCGAACAACTGGGCCTTGCCCTGAACGAATTGGCCAAGGTGTATCATTATCAGGGCCGATACGAAGCCGCAAAGCCGCTCTATCAGCGGTCGCTGGCTGTCAGAGAGCAAGCCCTGGGTAAAGAGCATCCAGATGTCGCAGGCAGCCTGAACAATCTGGCAGCCCTAGCGCAAGCACAAGGCCAATATGAGGAAGCAGTGCTGCTGTATCAGCGGTCGTTGGCCATCAGAGAGAAAGCCTTGGGCAAAGAGCATCCTGATGTGGCTGCCAGCCTGAACAATCTGGCTGCCCTAGGGCAAGCACAGGGCAAATACCGGGCCGCAGAGCCGCTGTATCTGCGGGCCTTGGCCATTCGCGAGAAAGTCCTGGGCAAAGAACACCCTGATGTGGCAACCAGCCTCAATAATCTGGCCTTGCTCTACAGTGTGCAGGGGCGATACTCAGAAGCAAAGCCGCTCTATCAGCGGTCGCTGGTGATCAGAGAGCAAACATTGGGTAAAGAGCATCCTGATGTGGCTGCCAGTTTGAACAATTTGGCTGCCCTGTATGTAACGCAGAACAACCATGCAGAAGCAGAGCCGCTGTATCAGCGGGCCTTGGCGATCAGAGAGAAAGCCTTGGGCCAAGAGCACCCGCATGTGGCGACCAGCTTGAGCAGTCTGGCTGGCTTGTATCAGGCACTGGGCCGCTATAAAGAGGCAGTGCCTCTTTATCAGCGGGCCTTGGCCATCAGAGAGCAAGTCCTCGGCAAAGAGCACCCGCATGTGGCAGCCAGCTTGAGCAATCTGGCTGACCTTCACAAAGCGCAGGGTAAATACCGAGAAGCAGCACCATTATATCAGCAAGCCCTGGTCATCCTCAAGGCGAAATTTCCTGGCGGCCATCCGACTCTTGATCTTGTTCAGGCAAGTTATGAGGCGATGCAGCGCAAAATGGCCGTACCAGAGGAATGATTGCCCTCCTTCTTGTCACCGATCTCTTGGGAAGAGTACACCATGAAGACACTAACTGTTAAAGACTTTCGCGACCGAAAAAGTACTGGTCAGCGGCTCTCGGTACTCACCGCTTATGATGCATCAATGGCTCGGCTACTGGATAACGCAGGCGCAGACGCGCTGCTGGTGGGCGATTCATTGGGCATGGTGGTCTTGGGCTATGATTCGACGATGCCCGTGACCATGGAACAGATGTTGCATCACGCCGGAGCGGTGCGTCGAGGCGCACAGCGCGCCTTGGTGATCGGTGACATGCCCTTTGGCTCCTATCAAATCAGTGCAGAGCAGGCGGTGCGCAATGGGATACGCTTTCTAAAGGAGGGTGGCTGTGCCGCAGTCAAGCTGGAGGGCGGAGCAGAAGTCTGCGACACCGTGCAAGCCCTGGTGCGGGCCGGAGTGCCGGTTATGGGGCATCTTGGTCTTACCCCGCAGACTGCCGGACAGCTCGGCGGCTTTAAGGTGCAGGGCAAAGACTTGGCCGCAGCCCGCAAGCTGCTTGCTGATGCCAAGGCCTTGGAAGCCGTAGGGGTGTTCAGCATTGTCCTGGAAGCCGTGCCTGCGCCGCTAGCCGCTGTGATTACCAGAGCAGTTTCTGTACCAACGATTGGCATTGGTGCAGGGCCGCATTGCGACGGGCAGGTGTTGGTAACGAACGATATGCTCGGCCTGTTTGAAAAGTTTATCCCCAGCTTTGTGAAGCAATATGTCAATTTGGCTCCAGAGATCAAGAAGGCCGTGCAACAGTACATCAGCGAGGTGGAGAGCGGTGCTTTTCCTGCACCTGAACACAGCGTTGCCAGCGAAGAGGAGTTCAGCAGGCTGCTGGATGAGCTGTCTTATCCTTGACGGAACTGGACAGGTGGTATAAAAAGGGCGGATGACAGATGAAAAGCTGCATATCCCGGTACTGCCTCATGAGGTGCAGGACTGGCTCCAGCCCTGCTCGGGCGGGCAGTATATAGACGGCACCCTTGGTCTTGGTGGCCACAGCGAGCTGATCCTGCGTCAGTCCAGTTCAGATGGCCGAGTTTTCGGCTTTGAATGGGATAGCCAGGCTGCGTTGTTGGCTCAGGAGCGGCTGGCAGAATTTGGCGAACGACTTCAGTTTATTCCGGCTTCCTATGCCGACATGTTGGCTCAATGCCGAGCACGGGGTCTTGAGCAGGCTAATGGCATTCTGCTTGATTTGGGCGTATCTTCTCTCCAATTCGACACACCAGAACGGGGTTTCAGTTTCATGACTGACGCACCGCTAGACATGCGGATGAATACCTGCCTACCGACAACAGCAGCAGAGTTGATCAACAATCTGAGCCAAGACGAGCTAGCTGATGTTTTGTACAACTACGGCGAGGAGTGGCAGGCCCGCCGCATTGCCCGCTTCATCGTTGAGGCCCGCCTTGTCCAGCCTGTAGAAACTACCCGCCAGCTCGCCGAGATCGTGCGTCAGGCGGTGCCGGGTAAGTATCAACCAAAGAAAATTCATCCAGCCACGAAGGTCTTTCAGGCCCTGCGCATTGCAGTCAATCGAGAGCTGGATAACCTAGCCAGGGTGCTGGCAGATGCGCCTGTTCTACTCAGGCCTGGTGCGCGGCTCTGCATTATTACCTTTCATTCACTTGAAGATCGGATGGTTAAGCAGGCTTTGCTGAACAATCCCGGCCTACGGGTGTTGACAAAAAAGCCTGTGCTGCCGGGTGAGACTGAACTGCGCAGTAATCCCCGCGCCCGCAGTGCCAAGTTGCGCGTTGCCGAGAAAATTTGAGGAGCGTTCTATGGTGGTGACGGGCAAAAGAATGCAAGTGATCAAGCACGGGGTGCCCATCCGCATTTCCAGCCCTCCCTCCCGACAGGCAGGTGACAGCAGAGAGCCGCTCTCCGAGGACTTCCTGCGCCTGCTGATCCGCCTGCTGGCAGCGACCTTCCTGGTTGTGCTGATCTTGGGCCAGTTCCTGCACTGGCGCATCGGCAAGGAGACAGCAGAGCTAGAGCGGCTTACGACAAGTAATGTGGATATGCGCCGCGAACATACCCGTTTGACTGTCCAGCGGAACGAGCTGGCCTCCAAGCCGCGCGTTGCCGCAGCAGCAGCCGTGCGCCTCGGTCTCCAGCTCCCGACTAAGGAGCAGAAGCATCGGCTTGACTGAGGCGGCCATGCGCAGACCAATCTCTCCTGTCAGGAAGCCTACGGTCAACCGGGCTGTTCGGCAGCAGAACGAGGTTCGGCGGCACCGTCGCCTCTGCCTTCTGCTGATTATCCTACTGCTGGCAAGCGGCATCTGGCTGCTGCGCCGTCTGCCCCTTTCACTTGCTGACGCTGGCCGTACCCTCCAGCAGGTCTTCAACGCGGAATCTCACCGTCCCGCTGTCCCGCCGCCGCTCGCTCCTTTACGGGGTGCCATTTATGACCGAAACCTGGAGGAAATGGCGGTTTCCTATCAACTCTACTCGCTTCAGGCCCATCCGGCGGAGCTGGCTGACCATCAAGAGGCAGCTGAACAGCTGGCTGCTGTAGCTGGGGCGGATGCAGAGGAAATCCTCCGGCGGCTGTTGAGCGGAGAACAGACTGTGGAGCTGGCGGTTGGTATTGATGCTGATCAGGCTAAGGTGATCGAGGCACTTACGCTGCCTGGTATTTCCTGTAAGCCAGTTGAATTTCGCTATTATCCTGGCCATTCGACAGCAGGCCGCCTACTCGGTTTTGTCAGCGAGGGGGCTGGCCTTAGCGGAGCCGAGGCTCTGTACGACGGACTGCTCCAGCCAGGGGCGTTTCGGCCTGCTGAGGTGCCGGAGATCGACTTTACTGGGCAGACCAGCTTGGGGCCGCAGGCGGCAGATATGGTACTGACCCTTGACATCAGGCTGCAAAAGCGGTTGGAAGAAGAGCTGGAGGGCTGGCGACGACAGACGGATGCGGCCTCCGGCTCTGTTATTGTCCTTGATCCTGATACTGGGCGGCTGCTTGCCGCAGTCCGACAGCCTGGCTTTGATCCTAATTACTTCTGGCAGACTGGCGGCCAGGCAGTGTTGCCCAAGGAAGACGGCCCTCTTTTTCCAGCAGAATTTTTCCCGGAACTGCTTCAACCCCTGTTAACCGAAGCGGTAGCAGCGCAAGAGGCCGGTTTCGGCGGCGATCCTTTACCTGCGGCGGTCAGTGCGCCCTTACCTCGCTTGAGCCAGGAGCAGCTGGAAACCTACTGGCACGAGTTTGGCTTTGATCAGGCAGTACCGGAACTCCTCCCTCTCGATCCTAAGCATCCTGCGACAGAGGACAAGCACGGACGGTTGAACACGGCGGACATCGCGGTTGATGCAGCGACCCTACTGAATAGCGGCAAAAGGATTGCCCCCTGGTTCCTCAAAGCGGTCTATGATCCTGACCAGCAGCGGTTCTTCAGCCGTGTCCTCGATGCCAACCCGCCAAAGCGGCTTATCTCGCCCGCCGCTGGAGTGCAGCTCCGTCAGAGGCTTCTACATGATTCCTTCTGGAGTAGCAAAGAGGGCTTTCTTTTTATGAACAGCGTCTCCGTCGCTGTGGAAAAAAACGGTCTGAACGAATGGCATCGTCAGGATGTTTTGATCGTTGCAGTTCCTCAGGACAGACCCCGCCTTCTGCTCGCCCTGGCAGTCGATTACGGCTCGCTCTACCCCCTGCCGCCAAACATCGCCCCATCACAGGAACAAGAGCTATTGGCCGAGCTGGGTCACAGGCTGCTGCCTGTCCTGGCGAAGTACGCAGGCGAGGATAACCCGCCGAAACAGCCGCCTGCGGCGAAAAATGAGGCCAATCTGCGCCGCTTCCTCCTTAGTCGGAGATTGAACCAGCCTGCTACAGAAGAAAAAGATTACGAGCAGGCTCCGCAGGTCATGCCTGATGTGATCGGCCTAAGCCTACGCCAGGCTCTGCGCCGTCTTAATCCGCACAAGCTGCGAGTGCAGGTGAGGGGCACAGGCCACATTGTTGCCCAAAAACCAACAGCGAATGCTTCTTTGGCCAAAATTGACACCTGCGAACTGACCCTTGAACCCCTTCTGCAAAATGATCCATCTGCGCCAACTGCTGCAAAGCCTGCCCCCCGAACTGAACGCAAAAGTCCTGCACGGAAAAGCGGACAGCCAGATACGCCGAATCACCCCTGATTCCCGCGAAGCCGGGCCAGACTGCCTCTTTGTCGCCCTGCGGGGCAGCAAAGCGGACGGCCACAGTTTCATTCCGCAGGTGATTTCCCAAGGCTGCCCTTGCGTGGTGGTCGAGGATGATCCGGGCCCGCTGGGCGGCAAAACGGTAGTGCAGGTCAGCGACAGCCACGCCGCCTTGGGATGGCTGGCCGCAGCCTTGCATGATTTCCCGGCGCAGAGCATGACATTGATTGGTCTGACCGGCACCAACGGCAAAACCACTATTTCTTGGTTGATCGAGCAGATGCTGCAAGCCAGCGGCTGCCAGGTCGGGGTGATCGGCACGGTGAACAGCCGTTGGCCTGACCGCTCCGGCAAACTGATTGCCGAGCCTGCCAAGCTGACCACGCCCGGCCCGGTCGAGCTGCAAGCCACGCTGCGGGCCATGGCCGACGCAGGCGTGACGCACGTGGTGATGGAGACATCCTCGCACGCCTTGGCGCAGGGGCGGCTGGCCGGGCTGCGTTTCGATCTCGGCCTGTTTACTAATTTGACCCGCGACCATCTCGATTTTCACGGCACGATGGAGGCGTATTTCGCCGCCAAAAAACTGCTTTTCACCCGCTATCTCAAAGAGAGCGGCAAGGCGGTGATTGTCGCCGATTCTGATTGGAGCCAGCAGCTTTGCCGGGAATTGGCAGCGGAGCTGCCCGCGCTGCCGCAGTTCACCTGCGGTCTTGCTGCGGCGAACACGGTCTCCGCATCTGCGCTGCAACAGGATATTCGAGGTTTCTCCTGCAATCTCAGCTTAAACGGGCAGGAGTTCCCTTTCAGCTCCCGTTTGACCGGGCGGCACAATGTTCTGAACATCCTCGCCGCTGCCGGAGCCGGGTTGGCTCTTGGTTTGCCGCCGGAACAGATCGTTTCCGGCTTGGCGCAGGACAGGCAGGTGCCAGGCCGCTTGGAGCGGGTGCGGCTGCCGGGATTGCCTGATGAGCAGCAGCCGGTGGTTTTAGTGGATTACGCCCACAGCCCGGATGCCCTTGAAAATGTGCTGCAAACGCTGCGTCCGCTGGCTGCCGGTCGGCTGTTCTGCGTCTTTGGCTGCGGCGGCGACCGCGACAAAGGCAAGCGGCCTCAGATGGGCGCGATTGCGGCGCAATATGCCGATTTGAGCATCGTCACGTCGGACAATCCCCGCTCCGAAGAGCCAGAGACGATCATCAGCGAAGTGGCGGCGGGATGCAGAGCCGCAAAGCTGACTGAACTTGCGCCTGATGAGCTGTTCATTGGGTCGAGCAAGGCGTTCACCTGCATAACCGACCGCAGAATCGCCGTGCAGACAGCCTGCGCTTTCGCTAATCCGCAAGACATCGTTCTGCTGGCGGGCAAGGGGCATGAGGATTATCAGATCATCGGCGCGGAGCGGCATTTTTTTGATGACCGGATTGAGGCGATCAACGGACTGCTGCGTTGGACAACCTCGCACCTGCTTCAGGCGACTGGCGGCGGAGTCATTCGTAAAGAGCAGCCAAGGCTGTTTGGCAAAATCTCCACAGATACCCGCAGTCTTACGTCGGGCGATGTCTTTGTCGCTTTGGCCGGAGAAAAATTCGACGGCCACGATTATGTGCAGGCAGCAGTTGCAGCCGGAGCAGCTGCGGTGATTGTCCATCGGGAAGTGTCGGTTCCTGCCGATGTGCTGCTTATTCACGTAGAGGATACTCTGCAAGCCCTGCTCGATCTGGCCGCGTACCGCCGCAGGCTGATAGGCAAAAATCTCATCGTAGCCGCGATTACCGGTAGCTGCGGCAAAACCACGGTCAAGGAATTAGTCGCGGCAATCTTCAGCCGTCATTTTGCCGAAACGAAGACCGGCATCAGTCCGGTACTGAAGACGCAGGGTAATTTCAACAATCTGGTCGGAATGCCGCTTTCCTTGCTGCCGGTAGAGGCAGGCCACCGGGCGGCAGTGCTGGAAATGGGTATGAATCATCCCGGTGAGATTGCCCGGATGGTCGCTTCCGCGCAGCCGGACATCGCCTGCATCACCAATGTGCAGGCCGCTCATTTGGAAGGGCTGGGCAGCATCGAGGGCGTGGCCAAGGCCAAAGGCGAGCTGTTTGCTGGCTTGAGGCCGGACACGATCAGCGCGGTGAATTTTGATGATCCGCAGGTGCGCAAGCTGCCGACAAATTCAGCGTGGATCATCGGCTTTGCGGTCACACCGGAAGGTCTCAGTCATAAACCGGAAGTCAGCGCGGCCAGCATCGCTGATCTCGGCGAAAAGGGAATGCGCTTCATCCTGCGCATCGGCGGCTGGGAGCAGGAACTTGCAATCTCCCTGCCCGGCCTGCACAGCGTCAGCAACTGCTGCGCCGCCGCTGCGGTGGCCCATGCTGCGGGTATTCCGCCAGAGACCATCGCCGCTGCCCTCAGCGCCCAGCAGGGCGTGACCGACAAACGGATGCAGCTTATCACGCTGCCGGGCGGCGTTCAGGTGCTTAACGACTGCTACAACGCCAATCCCGGCTCGATGTCCGCCGCCTTGAAGACCCTGCGCGGTTTCGGCAAAGACTGCAAACATAGTGCCCTGCTCGGCGACATGCTGGAGCTGGGCGCGTCCGCAGCCGAAGCGCATGAGAAGATTGGCCGGGAAGTGGCAGAATTGGGGTATGAGCAACTTGCCTTAGTCGGTGGTTTCGCAAAGCATCTTGCAGAAGGAGCGCGTCAGGCAGGCATGGCGGCGGAGCGGATTCATCTTTTTGCCGACACCGGCGCAATGGCCGCTTGGCTGTTGGATGAAATTGACAAAAAACACATTGCGGCAGGCGACTGGCTCCTGCTCAAAGGCTCGCGGGGAATGCGGATGGAAAAAGTGCTGGAGACCGTGCAGGCCAAGCTGAACGAGGAGACCTGCTGATGTTCTACAACCTGATCTACCCGCTGCACGAATATTTGAGTGCGCTCAACGTCTTCCGCTACGTGACCTTCCGCTCCATCGGCAGCGCGCTCACCGCCTTTCTCATTCTTTTCCTCTTTGAACCGACCTTCATTCGCTGGCTGAAAAGCCGTCAAATCGGCCAGGTGGTGCGTGACGACGGCCCGGAAAGCCATTTCAGCAAGCGCGGCGTGCCAACGATGGGCGGTTTGCTGATCTTGGTTGCCATCGCGGCAGCAACTCTGCTTTGGGCCAATCTGCGCAATGAGCTGGTCTGGGTTTGTCTGCTGCTGACCCTTTTCTACGGCTTGATCGGTTCGGTGGACGACTGGCGCAAGGTGACGAAGAGCAGCAGCAAGGGCTTGTCCGCGCGGGGAAAACTGATTTTGCAAATCCTCGGCGGCCTGATGGTCGGCCTGTACCTGCATCTGCATCCGGCATACGACGGCGGCCTGAGCCTGCCTTTTCTCAAGGGCGTGCGGCCTGATCTCGGCTGGTGGTACATTCCCTTTGCCGTGGCCGTGATCGTCGGCGCGTCCAACGCGGTCAATCTCACCGACGGGCTGGACGGTCTTGCCGCCGGGCCGGTGATGATTTCCTCCTCGGTTTATCTGATCTTCGCCTACGTGGTCGGCAATGCAGCTTTGGCCCATTATCTCCAGATTCCCCATGTTATCGGCGCGGATGAGGTGGCGGTTTTTTGCGCGGCCGTGGCCGGAGCCTGTCTCGGCTTTCTTTGGTACAATACCTACCCGGCTCAGGTCTTCATGGGCGATGTCGGCTCGTTAGCTTTAGGCGGCGCGCTCGGCACCGTGGCGATCATTATCAAGCAGGAAATCATTCTGGCCATAGTTGGCGGAATCTTCGTCATGGAGGCCCTCTCCGTGATCATGCAGGTGGCGTATTTCAAAGCCAGCGGCGGCAAGCGCATCTTCCTAATGTCGCCCTTCCATCATCACTTTGAGAAAAAGGGTTGGACAGAGCCAAAAGTGGTGGTGCGTTTCTGGATCATCTCGATTATTCTTGGCTTGATGGCTTTGGCGACGTTGAAGCTGAGGTGAATTAGACTTTCCCCATTTGAACGTTGCGAGGAAGGGCAGCGCAGGTTGCCCAAAACTTCTCTCTTGACAAGCATGGCCAGCCGAAATAAATTCGGCGGTTATCCTCCTTCCCGATTCCCCGAAAAAATAAACTCCGCCATATCAAACGAAATGAATGCAATTCACGTCGAAAAGAATCCTGCCGAGCAAAGGTTGCAGAAGCTCGGAGTGCGCAGCTGGGCGATTTGGACAAAAGAGATTTCCAGCTTTCCGTGGCATTATGACGAGCAGGAAATCTGTTATTTTCTCGAAGGCAGCGTTGTTGTCACGCCTGCAAATGGCGAGCCTGTGCAGATCTGGAAAGGCGATCTTGTCACCTTTCCAGAAGGAATGGATTGCGTGTGGGAGATTAAAGAGCCTGTCCGTAAGCATTATCTTTTCGGATAGCATTTAGATGCTGCTTCTGTTTTAAACCAAGCAGGTTTGCTTGAGTGAAACGAAAGCGGACAGCTTTTACATCTCGGATTAAGGAGTATCAGAACCATTAAAAAGAGCGGGAGAGTGATCAGATACATTGACCTGTTTGCCGGAGTCGGCGGTTTCCGCTATGCCATGCAACGTGCGGCGGCAGAGTTTGGCCTTGCTGCCGAATGTGTTTTCAGCAGCGAGATCGACAAAGAATGCCAACGGGTCTATCAGGCAAATTTTGGTGAACTGCCGCAGGGCGACATCACAGCAATTCCGGCTGCATCAATTCCAGAGCATGATATTCTTCTGGCGGGTTTCCCTTGCCAGCCTTTCAGCATCATCGGCCAGCGAAAAGGTTTTCAGGATGCCAGAGGCACGCTTTTTTTTGAGATTGCAAGAATCCTCGACGCAAAGAAGCCCTCTGTCTTTGTTCTTGAAAACGTGAAGCTGCTGGCAGGACACAACAAGGGAGAGACCTTGCGGACAATCTTAGAAATATTGCGGGAATTGGGCTATAATGCCGGATACAAGATTCTCAATGCGCTGGATTTCGGCTTGCCGCAGAAAAGAGAGCGCATCTTTCTTGTCGGTTTCCGCAAGCCTTGCCTGTTTCAGTGGCCTGCCGCAAAGATGCACATGCGCCCGCTCAAGGATATTCTTGAACATGAGGTGGCTGAAGAGTATTTTGCCTCGGAGCATATCAGAAAGAAGCGGTTGAGCCGAAAGCAGCCTTCAGCAGAGCCGACTATCTGGCATGAAAACAAATCCGGCAATATCAGCGCATATCCCTTTTCCTGCGCCTTGCGGGCAGGAGCTTCCTATAATTATCTGCTGGTCAATGGAGAACGGCGGCTGACAGCCAGAGAAATGTTCCGGCTACAAGGATTTCCAGAGGACTTCAAGATCATTTCCAGCTATGCCCAAGCCAGGAAACAGGCAGGAAACAGCCTGCCCGTGCCTGTTGCCAAAGCGGTGATTAGGAATGTGCTTGAAGCTTACGGATTGGTTCCTTTGAATTCACAGGAAACAGCTGTCCGTCAGCTTAATTTGTTTACAGCAGAAAGAAAATATAATGAAATCGCCAAAGCTGCGGACGGTGGAAAAATATCAGCCGCCGTATCCGCTTAACAAGTTTCCTGAACATTTTGCAGTCAACTTAGGCCGCGAGGTCATTTATCTGCTTGCCAGCAGAGGGAAAGATGCCCGGCTTGAAGGACAGGACTGGGAAGAGATTTTTGCCCGCTTAATCGGGGCGGAATGGAAACCTTCCAATGTCGGACTTGATGATGTCGTGTTGGAGCAGACCGCTTGGGGTGCCAAAACCGTCAAAAATCCCAAACCGTCCACAGTCGCCAAAGTGCGCCTCATCTCAGGACGCAATTCACCTGTGTATTCCTTTGGCGACAAAGAAATAAGCAGATGCGAACCGAATGAGCTTGGTGAAAAAATTTTGGCGATCTGGAATGAACGGGTTGCTGGAATCCGCAAGCTGTACCGGCATGTCCGAACTGTAGTGCTGATCAAGTCCAACGATCTGCTTGAACTTGCTGCGTTTGAATTTGACACGATTATGTATCCTGCTGATCAGTATTGGTGGCAATGGAATGAACGCAACAATCTTGAAGGATATACCAAGACGGATGAACGACATTTATTTACTTGGCAGCCGCATGGCTCTCAGTTCACCATTATTGAAAATGTTCCTGAAGAACGGCTGGCGGTAAGAATAAAAGAACCTCCGTTACTTGACCGCGATGAAGTGTTGCGGTCGATCAAATTTGATCCGTCTTGGATAACTATTTTATGATTAAGTATGAAACGAGGGCGAATACGGCCAACAACGGCCCGTTCACCGTTTAAATCGCCCCAAAATCAATTGAAATCAACCCGATTCATACTTGAATCACCCTGTTTTCGATTTAAATCGACACGATTTCAATGTGAATCATCCCGTTTTCAACTTAAATCAAGGCGATTTCAACCGAAAACGGCCTGAAGTCAATTTGAATCGACTCAATTCACACTTAAATTGGGCCGTTTTCAATTTAAACCGGAGCAATTCACACTTGAATCGGGCTGATTTCAATCAGAATCAGGGCAATTTAAGTGTGAATCGTCCTGATTTCAACGCAAAACGCCCCGATTTAAACGTGAATCAGGACGATTCAAACGAGCTTTCTCCAAGAAAAAACGAAAAAATACCGGGAAAATACTGGCATTGAGGCATATGCGGTCTTGCAGTTCAGGAAGCACAACAAACATCAGAGCAAGGAGGGTCGAAACATGCGTTTTCCGAAACGCAGAACTGTGACGCGGAACAGCAGCAGCGGGATTGAAAGATTCTTCTCGCCGCCGGGTCTTTTCAGTCGCTTCTGGCGCGGTTGCATCCCAGCGATCGTAGGCGGTGGAAAAGCAGGCCGCGTTTGACGCGCTTGCCTGCGGTGCTGAACGCATGGGGTGAGTCCGCTTTCGCGAAATGAAAGCGGACAGTGTTTGCTACTAAATTTTTTATTCATAACAAGAAAAAATGTCTATAACGCATTTGATTATATTCCTTTTGCAGTTTTTTTTCCTTGTACCAGCCCTGTTCTGGTTTTTCAAAAAATCTACCAAGGGTAGCAGAAAAAGAAAGATATTGTTGGTACTAGCACTTGCCTCAGTTTGTTATGCCTCACTCGATGCTTACTTTCATAGATATCTGATTGGGAGTGACATCTATTATGTTTTGGGTGACTGGAAAAAAAGTGGTGATATTGCTGAAAGGGGATTTAACTATACTGAAAACAAGTCGGAACTCCATGAGTTTCTTTATGGTCGATATAGCTTATATCGAAAAATAAAACGCGCTAAAGAAAAGGAAAAACCTGATAGTAAACAGGCTCCGCAACCAGAATGATCAAGTTAACTACAGGCATGAAAGCCATCGCCGTCGGCCTGGGCGCATCCGGGCTGGCGGCGGCGCATGTCTGGTTCAGTCAAACTGCATGAAACGAAAGCAGACAGACTGCATCCCGCAGAATTGGAGGAAATCGAAATGAGCAATTATATGCGAACAAACTCCTGCCTGAAGGTGTGTCGCGCCTTCTTCATGCCAGTTGCTCTTTGTCTGCTGGCGGCATCGAATGCTTACGCTAATTATTATCCTATCGGCGAAGAATTTGTATTTCCATCCTCAATACTTATCGGGTTGTTCTTCGAAGTTTCCGCCATCTCCATTTATTTCAAGAAAAGCTGCAAGCTGGAAAGTGTTAAATTCAGAATTTCACTGTATGCTTTTAATATATTCACAATGTTGTTTCTCTTTCTTGCCATAGCAGATCTAGATTATCTTTCGTCTTCTGAATACTTATTCCTTATAAGTCTTATATTATTTGAAGTGGTTATAGTGTTGGCTGAAGGATATTTTATTTATCATGTTTTGAATAATTTCTTTCTCGCCGACAAGAAGGTTTCTTTTTTGAGGTGTATAGCTGTTTCATTTGTAGGGAATATTATTTCTTTTCTTGCTGGTGCGATCGCAACAAACATACTTTTTTCTTTTACTGATTTATTCAGACCTGAAAGAATCTTGCATCATTCTCGCAAATCAATTTAAAGCAGCTTACTGTCATGAGATTTGCTTTTTTTGGGAAAAAGATTTTTGCATAACCGGAAGTCATAACCATGATCGAACTGAAACCAAAAACGAAAGCTGTGTCTGTTGGCCTGGGTAAATCCGGGCTGGCGGCAGTGAATTTCTGGTTCAATCAAACTGCATGAAACAAAAGCAGGCGGATTGTATCCCGCTGAATTGAAGGAAATCGAAATGAGCAAGTATATGCGAACAAACTCCTGCCTGAAGGTGTGTCGCGCATTTTTCATGACAGTTTTTCTTTGCCTGCTGGCGGCATCGAATGCTTACGCCTGCACCCCCCATTATGTTATTGTTTTTGAGCAACAATTTGTATTCCCGTCTTCAATACTTATTGGGCTGTTTCTCGAAGTTTCCGCCATCTCCATGTATTTCAAGAAAAGCTGCAAGCTAAAAAGTGTTAAATTTAGACTTTCACTATATGCTTTTAATATCTTCACATTATTGTTTCCATTTCTTGCCATGACAGGAGTGGATTATATCATGTCTTCTGATAATTTTTTGTTTGCGAGTTTTATTTCGCTTGAAGTTACTATGGTGTTACTTGAAGGATATTTTATTTGTTGTGTTTTGAATAATTTTTTTCTGACCGACAAGAAGGTTTCTTTCCTGAAGTGTATTGCTGTTTCAGTTGCAGGGAATATTATTTATTTGCTTTCTTTGGTACTTGCATTCTGCACGCTTCATGATTTAGCTTTCAATTTAATTGAACATTATTAATTGTCTATGTATTTATTATATGTTATAAAAATATTTTCATAACCATGATCGAACTGAAACCAAAGACGAAAGCTGTGGCCGTCGGCCTGGGCAAATCCGGCTTGGCAGCGGTGCAATATTTGCACAGCCTGGGGCTGCAAACCGCTGCCTCGGAATACAAAAAGCAGATCACAGCGGAAGAGCAGGCTGTGCTGGCAGCGTGCGGCGCAGCGGTGGAACTCGGCGGCCATACGCCGGAATTCTTTGCCGATGCCGAATTGATTGTGGTCAGTCCCGGTGTTCCGACTAATCTTCCTGTGTTGAACGCTGCCCGCAGCCGGGGTGTGCCGGTTGTCGGCGAACTGGCCTTGGCTGCGGGGCGCATCCAAGTGCCGGTGCTTGCCGTGACTGGATCGAACGGCAAAACCACTGTCACCAGCCTGATCGGCCAGTTGCTGCGCAGCTCCGGCAAAAAGACCTTTGTCGGCGGCAACATCGGCACGCCGGTTTTGGACTGGTTGTGCGAGCCGGACGAGGCCGAAGCTGCGGTGCTAGAGTTGTCCAGCTTTCAGCTCGACATGGCGGGCGCGTTTCGGCCTGACATCGCCCTGTTGCTCAATCTTTCGCCGGATCACATTGACCGGCACGGCAGCTTTGAAAACTACGCCGAGGCCAAGCGAAAGATTTTCGCCCGCCAAGGCCAAGCGGACATCGCTATTCTTGGCGCGGACGACCCGTTAGTTGCAAGCAAACCAGTGACAACCGCCGGAACCGTGCTGTATTTCGGCACGCAGCAAGGCTGCCGGGCGAAAATCGAAGGGCAGCAGGTGCGGCTTGAACCCGGTTTCGCTGCGGACGGCACGGCGGAGGTTTACGATTTATCCGCCACCCGGCTCAATTCCTTGGTTAATATGTATAACGCGGCGGCAGCGATTTTGGCCGCGCGGGCCTTTGGTTGTTCTGTCGAAGGCATCAAAGCGGGTTTGGCCGCCTATCAGCCGCCGCTGCATCGGATGACTCCTGCCGGGGAAATCAACGGAGTGCGTTTCATCAACGATTCCAAAGCGACAAATATCGGCGCAGTGCAGGCGGCCTTGGCTGGCTTCAAAAAAGATGTGATTCTGATTGCGGGCGGACGGAACAAGGGCGGCGATTTCACCGAGCTGGTTCCCGCTTTTCATCAGCATGTCAAGCAGGTTGTGCTGATCGGCGAGGCAGGGCCGGATTTGGCTGCCGCTGCTGAAGCCGCCGGAATCGGATATCAGTTCGCAGACGACATGGGCGATGCCGTGCGCAAGTCCTTTGCAGCGGCAAAGCCAGGAGAAACTGTGCTGCTCGCCCCAGCCTGCGCCAGTTTTGACATGTTCGATAACTACGAGCATCGGGGAAGGGAGTTTATGCGGTGCGCTGCGGAACTGGCAGCATCTTGCTGAATGAAAACACTACTGACGCGGATACAAGACACGTTTCCCCTGCCGGAAGAGACGGTCGTTCCCTTCCGAGAAGCGGAAATCTGCTATCGTGCCGGGGCGTATCGCGCCGCCTTGCTCTTTTCCTACATCGGCTGGGGACTCACGCTCCGGTCACGCTTGCTGCGGGCGGCATGTCCGGCAGGCATTCCGCTGGAGAAATGGCAAAAGCATCTTGCCAACCTGCGCTGTGAAGACCAGTGGGATCATGAAGTTTTTGAGTTAACCAAACAGCAAAAACCGGCTCCTGTTTTCCTTGTTTCTGAAGACTTGCGGCATCAGGTGCGCTACTGGAAAGACAGGCGCAATGACTGCGCCCATTTCAAAACGAATGAAATCGATCATTCGCATGTGGAGTCCTTCTGGCATTTCATCTTCTCGAATCTGGGAAAGTTCGTGCCAAATGGAAGTGCCGCCGCTCTCCTGAATGAAATTGTTCTTTATTTTGATCCGAACTTTACCCCGCCTAACGCGCCGCTTGATCCAATCATTGAGCGAATTCCGCACTGTGTTGAACGTGATGAGCTATCTCAATTCTTTGAAGATTTGGTAGAAAAAATATCCTCAAGTTCTGACACAGCTCGTGTGTTTGATGCACTTATCCGTATCACCAATAACTATACAGTAAATACGGTTAGGAATTTTTTGGTCAGTCACAAGCACTTCCTCAGCTTACTCCGCAACTTTCCGCAACACGTTATTCTCCTTGACCAGAATCCCGATTTAGTACGTTGCCTATGGCGAAAGCATCTTTTTTCGAGATATCATCACAACGACCTCAAAGTGTTTGCAGCTTTATTGCGTGCTAATATGATTCCTCAAGAGGAAATCGCTGAGGCAAATGACAAAGCAGTCACTGAGCTTACAGGAAATATCCCAAGCCTGGTAGATAAACAGACACTCGATCAGTACGGTTTCTTTGCTGTATTTTCCGAAAGAGCTTTTACAGATGGCTTATTAGACGATTTCGGATGGGGGAATATAAATGCGAAATTAGTTTGCTGGTATCTTGGATCATATCCAATTCCAGTTGAAGCTGTTCGTTCGATATGTTCTATATTCACCAGAACATATTTTCCTCGGAAAGCATGTGATAGATTGACAGAACTGTTTAAAGACAATTTAATCAAACGGCATGAATTTGAAAAGATAGCCCAGCAAGAACAACTGGCTTTGCCTGAAGCGATATTCGGAGAGTGAGCAGGTAACTTGGATAGAAATGGAAGTTATGTTCAGAGTTCAGAAGTGAGAAGGCTTAATTCCCAGCGCGTCATTATCACCAGACGTAGCACAGCTTGGCCCCTTTCTTCCAAGATCGCTTTGCTTGCTCTGATCTGAAAAACTGCTTGTTCCCGACCAGCTTTCCAATGAGCAAAAGCTGTTCCCGAACATCCAGGAAGAGATTTTGGACATCTGGGAGCTACTCGCGGACGTTCGCCAGGAGTTTTTCAACAAGCAAAAGCTGCTTCGGAACCTTCATGAGGAGATTTTGGATATCCTGGAACTGCTAGCGGATGTTCGCGGCCAGCTTGTAAACGAGTGAAAGCTCCTTCGGAACGTCCAAAAGCTCTTCGGTAATGTTCGTTGCCGAGAAAAACTCCTTTGCGGCTTGGCCAAACTTCTTGCCAACCGAGCCGCACTCGTCTCCTGCTCACTCTTTTTCCTGCGGCCTGACCGCTGTCAACACAACAACCTGATGCAGCAAAAAACAGAACTATATTGCGTCGAATCAGCCCTCTGTTTGCTCGGCAAGACTTGGCAACCAGACCAGACGCAGCTTGAACCGCTGCTGCCGGATGGCTCTTTGCGCCGCTTCTGCCGCCTTGTGCGCGAGGACGGAGCGCGGGCCGTAGCTGCCGCGCCGCCGCCAGGCGATGCGGCTGGTCTGCGCGAAGCCAAGGCGGGCTGGCAAATTGGCCGCCATCTCTTCGCCTGCGGTGCGCCGGTGCCGGAGCTGCTCGCCTTTGACGAGGCCAGCGGCCTGCTTATCTGCGAGGACTTGGGCGATGTGCGCCTGCACGATTTGGTGCTGAAGCACGGGGCTTATTCGGCTGAGGTCATCGCGCTCTACCAGCAGACTGTGGCCGAGCTGGCCAAGATGCAGGTGCGGGGCCGCGAGCACTTCGATCCCGCTTGGTGCTGGGACACGCCGCGCTATGACCGCCGCGTCATGCTGGAGCGCGAGTCCGGCTACTTCCTCCGTGCGCTCTGCCGCGACCTGCTCCGGCTGGACGTTGACGAGGCCGCCTTGGCGCGGGAGTTCGCCGCGCTGGCAGACAGTGCCGCGCAGGCCGATGCCTCCTTCTTCCTCCACCGCGATTTCCAGAGCCGCAACATCATGGTGCTGGACGGGCGGGTGCGCTTCATTGATTATCAGGCTGGACGGCTGGGGCCGCTGGCTTACGATCTCGCCTCGCTGCTGATTGACCCTTACGCCGCTCTGCCACAGGCCATGCAGGACGCGCTGCTGGAGCACTACCTCGACGCGCTCAACGCCCTGCTGCCCTACAGCCGCGAGCAGTTCCGCCGCGAATACCTGCTGCTGGCCGTGCAGCGCAACCTGCAAATCCTCGGTGCCTTCGCCTTTCTCAGCAGCCAGCGTGGCAGGCCGTTCTTTGCGCAGTACATCCCTCCGGCCCTGCATTCCCTGCGCCGCCTGCTTGCCAAGCTCCCTCCGGCGGAGTATGCTTGCCTCCGCGCTGCAACTGAGCAGTGTTTGCGCAGCATCAGCCAGCACTGAAGCCGCGCTCCCTTCACATCCCTGCTGACAGGAAAGCAGACATGGACATCTCAGGCTTTGCCAAGGTTGCCCCGTATCTCACCCACCCGCTGGTGCTGGTGGGCTTTGTGCTGATGCTGGTCTTCGGCATCCACTCGCAGCTGATGAAGTCCGGGCTGCTGCGGCAGGTGAATCAGAAAGACAGCAGCCTGATCATCAGGCTTTTCCTGCGCTACGGCTTCTGGCTGGCCTTGACGCTACTGCTGGCAGGCGTTAGCCTGTCTGCGTGGAACAGCTACATGGAGAAGGAGAAGGTGCAGATTCAGGCGGTGGATGCGGACAAGCTGGCTGAGAAGCTGCTTGCTCCGCTGCAAGGGCAGCTCTCGGCCAAGGATGAGCAGATCAAGGTGCTGACTGAAGCCATCACCGCTCTATCAAAGACTGGCGCGCCTGCCGCAAGCATCAACGATGCTTTGCAGGCATTGCAGCAGGGCGACACTGCCAAGGCGCAGGCAATCTTTGCTGAGGTGCTGCGCAGCAAGGAGGCGGAAGGCAGGCAGGCGAACAAGGAAGCGGCGGCGGCAGCCCGCCACTTGGGCGCATTGGCTTCTATAACTAAACCCAAAGAGGCGTTGCTTGCCTACCAAAAGGCAGTGGAGCTTGACCCGGACAATGCGGACGGATGGAAGCAGCTTGGTGATCTGTTACTGTATCGTACAGAGACAAGGGAGCTTGCGCAGGCAGAAGAAGCGTTTCGCAAGGTGCTATCCTTGGGAGAGGCGCAGCAGAATAAAAAGTGGCAGGCAGCAGCTCTCAATAATCTTGGCCGTTTGGCGCAGATGCGCGGCGAGCTGGACAAAGCAGAGGAAATGCTCAAAAAAGGCCTTGAGATGAGCGAAGCTTTGGGATTTAAGGAAGGCATGGCAGCGTCTTACAGCACTCTGGGCTTTGTGGCGTATCACCGCGATGAGCTGGACAAGGCGGAGGAGATGTACAGAAAGAGCCTTGCGCTCTGCGAAGCCTTGGGATTTAAGGAATGCATCGAGACGGAATACCTCAGGCTGTGTCTTGTGTATAATGCACGAGGCGAATTAGACAAGGCCGAAGAGATGTGCAGGAAGAGCATTGATATCGTCGAATCCTTGGGATATAAGGATTGGACGGCGGAGAACTACGCCACTCTGGGCGATGTATATGAGAAACATGGCAAATTAGACAAGGCCGAGGAGATGTACAGGAAGAGCCTTGAGATCAGTGAAGCCTTGGGCCACAAGGAAGGTATGGCAAGCGACTACGGCAATCTGGGCCTTGTGTATCAGACACGCGGCGAGCTGGACAAGGCGGAGGAGCTGTGGAAGAAGAGCCTGAGCCTGTATCAGGAAATGGGAGCAATGCAGCACGAAGGTGCCAAGATAGTGCAGCAGTTGCTGGACAAACTGGCCCAAGAACGCGCCAGCCAACCCGCACCCCCTGCGGCCTCTCCCCGATAGCAGTATCGGAACAAGCTCGACAGTGCTTTCGGGCTGACTCGATAGTGGTATCGGGCTGGCCCGAAAGCACTTGCGGGGAAGACCTCTGCAAGCTGGGCATCGTCTGACCTTGGAGCCTTCCTCACAGCCTGCTTGCCAAAATCCCCGCAGACGAGTATCCTTGCCTCTGTTACGTCACTGAGCAGTGTCTGCACAAAATGAGCAGTCTTTAACCCTCGCCCTGAATCGCTTTGAACTCCGCCTCCTGCCCCTTAGTCGCTCTGATTGGCCGGCCAAATGTCGGCAAGTCCACTTTATTTAACCGCATCACCCGTAGCCGCGATGCAATTGTTGATCCAACCCCTGGTGTCACCCGCGACCGGCATTATGCGCAGGCCAGCTGGGAAGAGCAGTCCTTTATGCTGGTGGATACTGGCGGCATTGAGGATGGCGATGGTTTCAGCGATCATATCCGCCATCAGGCTATGCAGGCAATCGAGGAGGCGGACATTATCATCCTGCTTTTGGATGGCCGCCAGGGGGTAATGCCTGGTGATCATGAGTTGGTGGATCTGCTCCGGCGCACTGACAAGACAGTCTTTTTTGCGGTCAACAAGATTGACTCGCCCGAGATTGAGGACAGCCTGTTAACCCCGTTCTGGGAGCTGGGCGTTGACCAGCTCTGGGCCTTGTCTGCTGATCACTCCTACGGTTTCGGCACCTTAATGAATGCCTTAGTCGAGAAATTGGGCACCACCGAAGCCCCGCCGGAACTCCCAGAGAGCACTATTCGCCTGGCATTTCTTGGTCGGCCCAATGTGGGCAAGTCCTCGATGATCAACGCCATCATGGGCCAAGAGCGAATGATTGTCTCTGAGGTTGCAGGTACAACCCGCGACTCTGTTGACACCTTGTTGACCCGAGACGAGCACAGCTACCTGCTTATTGACACGGCTGGCATCCGGCGTAAGGGCAAGACCCAGGACAAGCTGGAAAAATTTTCCATTCTCAAGGCTCTCAAATCCCTTACCCGCTGCGACATCGCGGCAGTGCTGATTGATGCGGAAGAAGGCATCACTGAGCAGGACACCAAAGTGATTGGCTACACCCAAGAGCACGGCCGCGCGCTCCTTATTTTAATCAACAAGTGGGATTTGATCGAAGGCGACAAGAAGCGGCAGGAGCAGCTCCTTGCAGCGGTGGAGGAGGCGGTCAAGTTCATCCCCTTTGCCCCGGTGTTCAAGGTCTCGGCCAAGACTGGCTCAGGCATCAAGCGGCTCTTCCCGGAAATGGGCAAGATGCACCGCCAGTTCTATCAGCGTTTTCCCACTGCTGCCCTTAACCGGCTGTTAGAAGAGGCCAAAGCCAAGCATGAGCCGCCCATGTATCAGGGCCGCAGGCTGAAGCTCTTTTATACTGCCCAGATTAGCACAGCCCCGCCCTCGTTTGCGGTGATTGCCAACTATCCCAAAGGGATTCATTTCTCCTATCAGCGCTATCTGACGAACCGCTTTCGGGAAGGATTGGGGCTAGACCGGGTACCGCTGCGACTACTGTTTCGGGAGAGAAGCGGCAGAACGAAGGGGGGAAAGGAAGGGGGAGAAAATGAATAGGCCCGACAATAATGCCAGGCCTTAGCGCAAAAGGTTCAGCAGTGTTGCTTTAATTCACAGTCATAGGCACTGCCTTTGCGGCTTCTTCTGCATTTTGGTACATTTTAAAAATGCTGTCAAGGTGGGTTACTGAGAAGATATTTCTGACATTTTCTTCAGCACCACAGAGCAGCAGCTTTGTCTTCTTTTGAACAGGCTGCATGACGGAAAGAATGGCTCCGAGTCCGCTGAGATCTATAAAATTCACACCATGCAAATCAAGGATAACAGCTTTTGGCGGAGCTATCTTTTTTCCTATCCTTGCATTCATGGTTTTCCGAAAAACAGGGGCAGTACGGGAATCAAACCGACTGTCTTCATAGCGAACTAACATGTAATTATCATAATCTTGAATAGTCATGATTAAATTTCCTCTATCAAAAACGTTGGATTGATCTCCAACTGGCTGCGCAATCACTTCTCTCTTAGTACTCATTCTTATATATTTTTTAGAGTACAAAAAAATATACCCTTCTGTCAAGGTGAAAGCAAAACTTTTTTGTATTTTATCCTCTGCTTTTTTCTTAGCAGGAAGAACAAGAATTTTAACACGTTATTTTTTCTTCGCAATGCAATAATTGTGCCTGATTAGGCTGCTGCGCAGCGTTATAGTTGAGAATCATTACCAACCTGTTGTTTTTCCATTCAAAAAGAGTTCAACTTTTTAAATCCGCAAGCAGATAACTTGCAGTCGGGTTCTCTGTTTAGCAGCTTGAAATGGGTATTTTTTACTCAATACGATGATTCCATGTATATTTTTTACCCACCGAAATCAGCTTCCTTCCGCTCTCCCTTGCCATTGTCGAGCGATTCGATTAAGGTAAAGATGCTATGCCTGGTATCGGCAGTGGAATATTGTTTTGCCTACAACTCTCATCTGACCCCATGAAATCCTGCCGCAACTGGGCAGCTGATATTATGACCAACCTGATGCTCGCCCCCTCCATCCTCTCCGCCGACTTCTCCCGCCTTGGTGAGGAGATCAAGGCCGTAGAAGCCGCTGGTGCTGACGTGATCCACATTGATGTGATGGACGGGCACTTTGTCCCAGCCATCACCATAGGCCCGCTGGTGGTGAAGGCGGTGCGGAAGGTGACGCAGCTGCCCTTGGACGTGCATCTGATGATCACTGAGCCAGACCGCTACCTGAAGGACTTTGCTGAGGCCGGGGCCGACTGGATTACCGTCCATGCCGAGGCCTGCGTGCATCTGCACCGGACGCTGCACGCTATCCGCAACCTCGGCAAGAAGGCTGGCGCGGTGCTCAATCCCGCTACGCCGCTGTCTGCGCTGGACTATGTGCTGGAGGAAGTGGACTTAGTCATGCTGATGAGCGTCAACCCTGGCTTCGGCGGCCAGTCCTTCATTCCCTCGACGCTGGGCAAGTGCCGCAAGCTGCGCGCCATGCTCGACGAGGTCAACCCGGCGGCAGGCATTGAGATTGACGGCGGCATCAGCCCGAAGACCATCAAGGCGATGGCTGAGGCTGGTGCCAACATCTTTGTGGCTGGCTCGGCTGTGTACGGCCAGCCAGACTACGCAGCAGTCATTCGCGAGATGAAGGAGCTGGCTAAGGGCAAGTGAATCATGACCCTGCTGGAGCGGTATCAGCACTGGGGCGAGATCGTCATGCGGGTCTTCCGCTTCGATCTCCAGACGCATTTCTTCTGGGGCTTCGTGCTCACCCTGCTCGGCGTGTACTGGCCACCGCTCTACCTTTCCGGCCTGGCGGTGAATGTGATCAAAGAGGCCCTTGACCTCTGGAGCAAGCAGCTCTGGAGCTGGGACGATGTGGTGCTCGGCATTGCCGGGTGGCTTGCCGCGCTCGGCTATCTGCATTCCTTAGACCTGTTGGTGTGCTGAACAAAGGAGGATACCAAGAATGACGACATGGAAGGACTTTGCTGACTTGAAGGCAGTGCAGAAGTTGGCGTACCTGGCGCAGCAGCCCTACAACCTAGCCCAGTCTGACAGCCTGCCGCCGGAGCGCATTGCCGCCAGCCGCGCCTCGGCCTGCGGCTTTGATTTGCTCTACGCCACCCAGCGGGTTGACGACCGTGTGCTGGCTGCCTTGCAAGAGCTGGCCGACGAGGCCGGGCTGGTGGCGCAGCACCAAGCGATGCAGCGCGGCGCAGTGATGAACCGGATCGTCGGTCATGCCAGCGAAGAGCGGCAGGTCTTGCACACTGCCTGCCGTGATGTGTTCAGCGACACGCCGCTTGCGCCGGAAGCCACAGCCCAGGCCAAGGAGCAGCTCGCCCGGCTGCGCAGCTTCTTGGTGGACGTGGAGAGCGGCACCATCTGCAACGCCAAGGGTGAGCACTTCACCACCATGCTGCAAGTCGGCATCGGCGGCTCTGACCTTGGCCCCCGCGCCCTGTATCTGGCCTTGGAGAAATACCGCCTGCCCGGACGCGCCGCCCGCTTCATCGCCAACGTTGACCCAGACGATGCCGCTGCCGTTTTAGCCAGTCTCGACCTCTCCCGCACCCTGATCAACGTGGTGTCCAAGAGCGGCAGCACGCTGGAGACCCGCACCAACGAGGAGCTGGTGCGCGCGGCCCTGACTGAGGCCGGGCTGAATCCGGCCAAGCATCTGGTCGCGGTGACTGGCGCGGGCAGCCCGATGGATGATCCGGCCAAGTATCGCGCCTCCTTCCACATGTATGACTACATCGGCGGGCGGTATTCAGCGACCTCGATGGTCGGCGGAGTGACACTGGGCTTTGCGCTCGGTTACGAGCAGTTCATCGAGGTGCTGCGTGGGGCGTATGAGATGGACACAGCGGCTGCTCAGGCGGACATCCACAGCAACCTGCCCTTGCTCATGGCCCTGCTTGGCATCTGGAACCGCAACTTCCTCGGCTGCAACACCGTAGCCGTGCTGCCCTACAGCCAAGCCCTGCTTCGCTTCCCGGCGCATCTCCAGCAGTGCGACATGGAGAGCAACGGCAAGCAGGTCAGTCGCTTGGGCAATCCAGTGACGTGGAAGACCGGCCCTATCGTCTGGGGCGAGCCAGGCACCAACGGCCAGCACGCCTTCTATCAGCTCCTGCATCAGGGCACAGAGATCGTGCCAGCTGAATTCATTGGCTTCCGCCGCTCGCAGCATGGGCGGGACATCACGGTAAGCGGCACGACCTCGCAGCAGAAGCTGGTCGCCAACATGCTGGCCCAGTCGCTGGCAATGGCGCAGGGACGCGAGCACGACAACCCGAACAAGCGTTTCGCAGGCAACCGGCCCAGCTCAGTGCTGATCGCCGAGCAACTCACCCCATACACAATGGGCGCACTGCTTGCCCTCTATGAGAACCGCATCGCCTTCCAAGGCTTCTGCTGGAACATCAACTCCTTTGATCAGGAGGGCGTGCAGCTCGGCAAGGTGCTGGCCGACCGCCTCTTAGCTGCGTTGTCCGGGGAAAAGGCACTCAGCGCAGACGCATCAGAGAGCAGCCTGCTCAAGGCGGCGGGCATGGCCGGGTGAGCTGCGCGGCCACACCCGGCTGTGACGGTTTGCCTCACTCTGCTGAGGCAGTTTGCCTCACTCTGCTGAGGCAGGTTGCCTCACCCTGCTGAGGCAGTTTGCCTCACTCTGCTGTGACGGAAATTCACAGCCTCCAGTCTCCCCGCCACCTGTAGGGGCAAAAGATTTTTTGCCCCTACCCTTTCCCACCAATCCCCTCCAATATGGCGCGGATGACAGCGGCCTCCATATAATTCAGCGGCTCGCAGAGGGTGCCTTCATCGCGCTCGCCGCTGAGGATGCGCTGGATGGCGGCTTTCACGTTTGCCCCCGCCTCGCCGTAACGGGCTAAGGCAGCTTCCACGCCGCTGCCCTGCACCACCGCTGCAATCAGGGCTTCATGCTGCCGAAGCTACTGCCGCCAGCCGGGGAAGGCCAAATATACCTGCCTGCTCTTGGCGCGGTAGGCCGCAGCTTGGTTGCTCTCTCCCTGCTGGCTGGCGATGTCGGCAAGAATATCGTAGATTATCCATATCTGCGCTGCTGCCGGATTAAGGGTTTCCTTAATGGCCAGCGATTCCTCAGCCAAGGCACGGGCCTCGTCCAAACGAGCTGGGTCTTTGGCCAGCAGGCTGGCAAGATTGCTGAGGGCATGGGCAGCATTGGGCCAGTCTTTTCCCTCTTTGAAAGCTGCCAAGGCCTTGCTGTACCACTGCTCCGCCTCTGCCGCACGGCCTGTGGCCTCGCAGACTTGGGCAAGCTGCTGCCAGCTTGTGCCAGCCCCATTTGTGCCAACAATCAAGCCCTGCTCCTCCTTCAATCGAGAGGATTGCCGATAGGCCTGCTCTGCCGCTGCCCAATTCTTTCCCTCCTGATGCACCCTGCCCAACTGATACCAAAGCACAGCCTCGCTGGTAGGCTCGTTGATGCGCTGAAAGAGGGACAGGGCTTCTATATATCGCTCTGCTGCCTCAGCCAGCTTGCCTTGCATTCTGAACAAGGTGCCGAGCTGTCCTTTGCTTACCGCAACACTTCGCGTATCGCCTTGCTCTTCAGCAATCTCCAAGCCTGCTTGATATGCCTCCTTTGCTCCCCTCCAGCACCCTTTAGCAGTTAGCAGATCAGCCAAGTCAGTCCAGGCAAAGCCGGTTTCTCGTCTGACCTGTTCGTACTGCTCCAACTGGGCCAGCTCGGCCAGTACCTGTCGGTAGAGCTGCTCAGCCTGAGCAAACTGGCCTTGAAAGTCGTAGCATCGGCCAAGCCTGTGCAGGGTGATGCAGCGATTATAGCTTGCTGTCTCCTTAATTTCAGCCAATATCTCCTGAAAGACCTGTGCTGCTGCGGCAATCTGGCCGCTCGCCTGGAGCTGCTCGCCTAAGTTGCTGCGGGAGAGGAACCATGCCTGCGAGCCGACTGCGTCGCCTGGCTTGGCTGCCGCCTCTGCCAGTTCCTGACAGTCCCGCCGCAGCCCGAAGTATCGGAGAAACCAACTAACCCTTTCAGCAAAGTCCACGCTCTCCTCACTCCTGCCTGTCTGCAAGACGGCATGGACTGCTCGGAGCAGATTGGGCAGCTCGTGCTGGGCAATGGCGCGGGCGGCATGGGGAGTCGTTCTGTCCAGCTCGTACAGCATTGCGGAAAGTTGATGATACACCTGCTGATAGCGTTCCAGCAGTTCTTCTTGCTCCTCCATGCCCAACTTTTGCCATAAGGCCGGGGCTAAGGTCGGGTGGAAGCGGAGAAAGGTCATGTCAACCACCGACAGCCGCTCGTCCTCCATCAGTCCGGCCCGGAGCAGATGGCTGCGCAGCTCCTGCCAGTCTGCCTCCTCAATGCCGGTCACATCCTCCACTATCGCTTCCAATCCTCCCCCGGCAAAGACACCCAGCCTGTTCAGCAGCGGCAGGCAGTGCTTGGGCAGTCGCTCAATGGACAGCTCCAGCGAGGCGAGCAGGCTGCGGTCTTCCCGGTTCACGGGCTGCAAGGCCAGCAAGGCCTCCAGCCGTTCGCCCACATCAGAGGCGGCGCGCTCCTTCAGCTGCTGCGCCAGCAGGCTGATGGACAGGGGATGAAAACCCACCTTCTCAAAGAGCCTGACCAAGACATCGCGTGGTGGCCGGGGCATGGTTGGCTCTGGTGATAAGCTGTACATCTTATCGAACCAGGCCACGGCATCGTTCTCTTGCAATCCCTGCAAGAGCAGGTGCCGATGATCAAAGCTGCCTGCCAGCGGATAGGCAGGATGATGGAAGTCCGGCTGCCGCGAGGTGAGCAGGACGCGGCTTGCTCCGGCCTCTGACCACAGCGCGGCGGCATCCAGCAGCTCATGCAGCCCGCGCCCGTCGGCCAAGCTCTCCAAGTTGTCGAGAATCAGCAGAGTGGGCACGCGCTTCAGCGATGCCTCGGCAGCAGCCGCATCCACCAGACTTTCCTGCAAAACCGCGCTCATGGTGCTGATGGCCACAGCCACCGGGTCAAGCCCTTGATAGCTGGCAAAGCTGACAAAGCAGGCCCGCTCGAAGAGCTTGGTACGCAGCAGCCAGCGGCCTGCTTCCAAGGCCAGCGCGGTCTTGCCTTGGCCGCCAAAGCCGGTGATCGAGATACGGCGGCAGCTGTTCACTGCAAAGAAGCGTTCGATCTGCCACAGCTCCTTGCTGCGGCCAAAGAAGCCGGGCCGCTTCGGCTTAGGCAGATTGGAGAGCGGCTCCGCTTTCGGCGGCAGGCTGTCCGCATCCGCCGCACTGAGCAGGGCCATGTCGTTCCCGCTCTGATACAGGGTTGGCAGGAACCAGTCGTGCAGTTCCAGCTTAAACTCCTCTGCGCCGCCCGCACCGCGTAGCTGGGTGATGCGCTCAGACTTGGCGCAGAGAGCGTGCCGGGCTTCGTCCAGCGAGCGGGCCACACTCCTGCCCATGAACAGGCTGCGGTAGAACTCGGCAAAGAGCTGCTCTGCTGTCGTCACCAAGACGCTGTAGCTCATGGCGATGACCGTAGGAATGCCCGCATGAACGAGCTGGTCCGCCACGCCGCTCATCGGGTCTTCGCTGTCCATCATCGCCGACCGACAGGCCGAGAGCACCACTAAACCGGTATGATTGCTATTGAGCAGGTCGCCAAAGACCTTGCCCGAAACTCTTTTTGTACCGCCCCACTCGCCCTCAAAGAGAAGCCAGCCCTGCTTCCTGTCAGTACCGTCACCGCTGGCTAATACGCCGTGGCCGTCAAAGTGGATAATATCTACCTTGGGGAGACGATCATCCTCCAGCCGCGTGCGCAGAGCCTTCAGCGTGGCCAGGCGGAGGAACTCCACTTCCACCCGTGCCTGTTCCTGCTTGTCGAGGGCATCAAGCACCGCCTCTGCATCGCCGCGCGGGTTGATGAAGCCAGCTTCGTCTGGCCGACTGAGGATAAAGAGCAGATGCAGCGCAGTCTTGGCAGCACGTGGCTGCGGGCTGCGTCCTTGTCCTGCGCTCGGCAAGCCCCGGCGGATGGAGATCGGTGGGTTCTCGTTGAAGAGAAAGGAGCCGCCCGGCGTGGCAAGCAGCTCCCACGGCAGGGAGAGCACAGCCGGATGATCGGCGGCAATGCTGAGGACACGGCCTTCCTCCGCAGCCTCCACGAAGCGATTAAAGAGCCTCTCTGCTTTGCGGTCGCTGTCGAATACGGCGGAGAACAAGGCAGCTCCCCAGACCGGCAGCTTGTCGCGGACTGCGGCGGCCCGTTCATCATCCGGCTCGGCAGAGTAGGTAGTGGCGTATTTCTCCACATACCAGCCTATTTCTTTGAGATTGTCCTCTGTCAGCGGACTGATGAACTGAGCTGACTGGCTGCTGTCCGGGTACTCACCAGACAGAGAGACGGACACATGGGTCGGGTTGGAAAAGACAAGACGCAGTTCAAGGGGCATGATCAATACTCCTTCAATATAAAGATGCCTGATCGCCAATTTCGAGAGAGGATCCTCAGAACTTTGGCCAGAGGAGCCTCAGAGTTTTGGTCCGAGGCTCCTCTGAAGATATTTCATAGGCTCCTCAGAGCGAGCTGGTCAGTATTCCTCGCAAATGGCTTTCAGGCCAATGTGCAGGACAATCACCGCAAGGGCCACAGCCAAGATGTGCAGGGCATTACCGGAATAGCCCATTCCCACGAGGATAGCTCCGAAGGACTCCAGCACGCTTTTGCTGCTCAGGTCGCGGTATCGCTGCCACTGCGCATTCAGCACGCCGCCCTCGTCGCACAGATCGCTGTGCGCTGCCTGCTTAAACCGCTGCCAGAAGCTGCGCGGCTCCTCGTTGGTCGCTGCGGCAATGGCCTGCCACTGCGCTGGCAATCTGTCAGTGATGTCCTGTGGCACTAAGTCGCCATCCTTGAGCGGGGACAGTGCTGATTCGTCCTGTAGCTGCGTAAGCTGCTGGTCAATCTGAAGGGACAGGCTGGTGAGCTGGTCGGGGGTGAAGGGGCTGGGCATGGTGTCCTCTTTGGTTAAGGTGGATACAGTAAACTGAGGCGGGATAAATGACTCAACAAAGGCAGCAGGATGGTCATTCCGGCGCGGAACCTTCCTGTGCCTCCGTTTCACCCCGCATGAGCGGAACATTACCACTCAGTTGCTAAAAATCAATGCAGATCTAGCAGAGATGTGGTTATAATCATTCAACAGAAGAGCAGAGACAGAGGAGCTAAGGTGCAATTCGCTCGAGGTGCTGTCTTTTCTTGAGGAGAATAACGCTTGAAGAGAGGGGGAAGATGCGACCACACCTAGCCAATCTAACCAGGAGGAACTACTGTAGATGAATCTTGTTCTCTTGGCCCAAGAAGAGATTGAAGGTGATATCGTCCAGCTGACAGACTTCAGGGCAGAGCATATCCGCAAGATACTAGGGCTGGCGGTTGGTGATACGCTGCGTCTGGGGATCATCAATGGTAAGCTGGGGCAGGGGAAAGTCCTTGACCTGGATATGCAAACCGTGACGCTCAAGGTGCAGCTTGACCGAGAGCCGCCACCGCCGCCACTGGTCGAGCTGATTCTCGCCCTGCCTCGCCCGATCATGCTCCAGCGCATTCTCAAGCAAGCAGCTACCCTGGGCGTGCGCCGGATTCATCTGCTACGCTCGGCTAAGGTGGAGAAGTCGTTCTTTCACTCCCCGGTCTTGCTGCCGCACAAGCTCCAAGAGCTACTGTTAGAGGGCCTCCAGCAAGCAGCTGTGGATACTCGCCTACCTGAGGTCTGCATCCATCCACAGTTTAAGATCTTTATGTACGATCTGCTGCCGGCAATGGCTAGGACTGGCTGCCGACTGCTGGCGCACCCTGGCTTGGAAAACACGCTGCCTGAGGTCTGGCCGCGTCATCATAAGGAGAGCATCCTTCTGGCCATAGGCCCAGAAGGAGGTTGGAATAACTTCGAGGTGGCGTGTTTTCAGGAGCAGGGCTTTGCTGGCTTTACTATGGGATCGAGAATCCTGCATGTAGATACAGCAGTGACCGTCCTCTTAGGGCAGATAGACCTGCTGCAAAGGATTTCGAGCGTCACTACTTCCGCTTATCTGTAGCCAGCACCGAATAGAACTTGTCGATCATCCGCTTGTGGCTGAGGGCCACGCTGGAGTCGCGTAGGAGGAGTGCAGTCATGTCTTTCTCGGAGATCGGTGTGCTGAAGAGATAGCCCTGGCCTTCATCACAACGGCTCTTCTGCAAGAAGAAGAGGTGCTCTTCGGTCTCGATCCCCTCTGCAATCACCCGGAAGCCTAGGTTCTTGGCAATGGAGATAATACCCAGGGTGATGGCTGCATCCGTCTTGTTGGTGGTGACATTGGTAATGAAGGAGCGATCTATCTTGATCTTATCGACCCGCAGATGTTGTAGGTAACTGAGGGAAGAATAGCCAGTGCCAAAGTCATCAATCGCTGTCTTAACCCCCTGCGCTCTAAGCTTGTTGATCAGATCAACGGTGAAGTCCATATTCTCGATCAGTACGCCTTCCGTGAACTCGACTTCCAGTCCTTCAGGTGGATAACCGCTGCCTTCAATGCAGCTCATGATCTGATGATAGAGATCGCGTCGGCGAAGGAGTCTGCCGGATAGGTTAACAGCCATGATGAACTTCTTAAAACCCATGTCCCGCCACTTTTTCCCTTGTATGCAGGCCTTGCGAATCAAATCCAGGCCCATCTTCTCAATCAGGCCTGTTGATTCAGCAATGGGGATAAAGGCCGCAGGCGAGATCATCCCCTTCATCGGATGCACCCAGCGGGCTAGGGCTTCCATGCCACAGATAGAGCCGTTGGTCAGGCTGACTTGCGGCTGATAGTAGTTGATCAGCTCGTTATCTGCCACGGCCTTGCGCAGGTCATTCTCTAAATACAGGCTGTCAGCAGCCTGTATTTTCATGCCACTGTCCCATTGGCTGATCCGGTTGCCGCCCTCGCTTTTGGCAGCCTCCATGGCCGTGTCTGCGTTGCGCAGGATCTCTAATGGACTGCCGCCGTCATCTGGGTAGATGCTAAAGCCAATGCTGGGCCGGATCAGGATGGCCCGGGATTCGTTGTCCAGCGGCGTGCGGAAGCGAAACATAATCTTCTCGGCCAACTTCTTCGCTCGTTCGCGGTCAGCAGGAGGTGGCAAGACGATGGCGAACTCGTCTCCGCTGACCCGGGCCACTAAATCAGCTCCAGCATCGTCAGCGCATTTCTTCAGGATGGTGGCAACGCTGCACAAGATCTTATCACCAAAGCCAGGGCCGAAGATACGGTTGATTCGTTTGAAATGATCAAGATCAACATAAATCAAGGCAATGCCGCTCTCCGACTCTTTGCCAAGCAACGAGATGGAATCCTCAAGGTACTGCTGAAAGGAAGGCCGATTCGCCAAGCCGGTCAGGGCGTCGAGGCCAAGGCTGGAAGAGAGCTGGCTCTCTTTGGCTTCAGATGACTCAGCGCAGTGTTTGAGGGCAGTAGCTGTATCTTGCGGTAAGAGCAGACAAATATAGCCTTTTTCTCGACCTTCCTCGTCGCCCTCGCTGCGGGTGATGGAGATGGCAGAGGGCTGGAGCTGGCAGTTCTGCTCCTCCTGCCTGTCTTTTAGAACGGCCTTGCCCTGCCAGTTACCCTTTTCCTCAGCCTCCTTCAGGGCCTCTGCCACGGTTAGCTCTGGTTCAGTCAGCGTGATGAGCTGGTCAAGGTTTTTGGTCTGCACCGCATTCAACGTGCAGCCGCAGCGGTTGAGGAAGACCGGATTGGCATACACAACCTGCTGCTCCTGACTGACAAAGAGAATGCCGCAGCTCTGGCTGTCCATGACCTGCCGCCGGATAGACAGCTCCTTCTGCATCCTGAAGGAGGCGGTTCTGGCTTGATGGAGCTGGGCCTTATACTGCGTGAGCTGCTGATGGAGAATCTCTACGCTGACATCTCCTGTTGGAGGTTCTGATGCGCTGTCCTCCTCGAGTATCTCTGTCGGCGGCAACTCTGGTTCTGGCGCAATAGTGAGCTGGCTCTCCTGCGGCTTTTCCGCCTTCTGGTCAGGAAGGACATTTGCTACTCCCGCCCCCTGTGGCTCGCGGGCTAAGGCAATAGTGCCCCAGCTCATGATGTTCTCTTCACAGAAGATGAGTACCGGCACACTGTGACCCAGCGGCAGCCCCTTGCTCTTTGCCACTGGCCTAACCGTGATGCTAAAGCTGGCCAGGCCGGTCTTTGCCACCGTAATCAAGCGGGCGAACTGGCGGAATGGCTCGACAGTTAGCTGTGGCTCCTGGATCCCCATCACCTCAAAATCGAGCTGGAAGACAGTCTCCTGTTGCTCGGCAGAAGCAGGTAGGCGCAGCGTCTCCGGGTACCAGGCAATGACCGCACTGGCACTGGTGCTGTTCTTGTTTTTATCAAGAAAGGGAAAAGGGCTTCTGAACCGGCAGAATTGGCAGGTGAAGCTGTTGGTCTCAATTAAGGCCGGGGTCAGAGTGATGCTGTTCCGCTGTCCGCATTCCTCACAGAAGAGAATCATAGATATTGCATCGGAAGAGTAAAAGATTTACTGTACACCCTGCGCCGCCCGCAACAAAAACGGCGGTAGAAAATCCAGCGGGCTGCCCGTCATTTCTCTGTTGGTGAAAATACCATGTATTCCGGCTGCGGTCAATGACCGGGCAGGCTTTATCTGTCGTATATCCCAGCTGTTTTCTATCAAAACGCCATGCAATCAGACCTGCCGAGAAAACAACTCCTGAGCACGGAAATGTTGTTGCCAGACTTCCAGTCTGACCAGCAAGGCGTGTCGTTTGAGGAACAGCGGAAGGGCCTACTGATGGTCTATACCGGTAACGGTAAAGGCAAAACTACTGCCGCCCTCGGCCTTACCCTGCGTTCCCTTGGCCACGGCTGGCCAGTCTGTTTCATCCAGTTCATCAAAGGGAGCTGGAAGTACGGCGAGCTGACAGCAGCGCACCGTTTTGCCGATCTGCTCGATTTTCACGTTGTAGGCCGGGGCTTCACCTGGAAATCCAACGATCTGGAAAAGGACACTGCCGCTGCCCACGCAGGCTGGGAACTGGCCAAGAGAATCTTGGCTGAAGGTCGGCATCAGCTCGTGGTGCTAGATGAATTGACCTACCTGATCCGCTATAAGATGCTAGCCGAGGAAGAAATTCTGGACACGCTGACCCGGCGCAGTCCTTCTGTGCATGTGGTCGTCACCGGTCGAGGAGCTGGCGAGCGGTTGCTGCAAGCCGCTGACTTGGTCACAGAGATGCACGAGGTTAAACACCCCTACCGGCAGGGAATCAGGGCGCAGCAAGGCATCGAATTTTAAGGCGAGACAGGTTCATCTCCTTCCTCCGGTTCCTGCCGCCGTTTCCTGGGGGAAGAGCGGTCTTCATCAAGCTGTTGGAGGCCTTCCATGAGCAGCTTCATAAAATAGCCAATCTCCGGCACGTCGAAATCCTCTTTGGGGAGACCGGGATTGAACTTGAAGCGCCCTTTCTTCTCCCGGAGTATGCGAAAAAACGCTTCCTTGCCCTTCAGCCCGTCGTAAGAAGCCTTGATCAACGCACCTTGCCGCATCGAAAAGCGGGCTGTACCTTTTGGCACTTCAGTGATGGTGAGGATGCCGGTTTTGCCATTGGTATGCAGAGTCTGGAATAGGGCTTCAGGCGGAATTTCCTCTAATCTGCCAATCATGCCAGAGGCATAGTCGTCAAAGCGGATTTTATTAGAACGGCTCAAACGCTGGGCCATCAGCTTGGTGAAATAGCGCTGCATAGTCGGATAGCGGTCCAGCACGAGCTGAAAATGGTGATGGTGGACGCTGAGAATTTTGCAGTCCATTGCCGCTTGCACTGTGGCTCCAATGTTCTCGTCGCAAATCAAACTCATCTCGCCGAAAATTTCGCCCTGCTCCAAGGTCGAGATGGAAATGCCGGTGTCGTTGAGGATATTCACCTTGCCTTCAGCAACAATGTACAACTTGCTGCCTGGCTCGCCCTGGCGAATGATGATGTCGTCCTTTTTGAACTCCTCCAGCTCGGCACTCCGCAGCAATTCAGCCAGGCTTTCTGGGCTGATGATCTGAAAAAAGGGGAAGCGGCTCAGGTCTTCCAGCAGGGCGGCAAGTTCTTTGTTGTTCCGCAGTAAAGCCTCCTGTTCCGGCCCCTGTCTGGGGTTTCTGGTATGCTCAAGGCGGAGAGACCCTGTGCAGCCGGTACAGGAGATCAAGCAGTCCGGGATTTGGTCAGCACGCTCGTACTTGATGATGATTTTGACCAAATCGCCGTAGAGGATTTCGCAGTTTTCTCGGCTCTGATTAGCATGAACAGCTGTACTGCTGACAAAGGAGCTGTCGCCGTTGGTCCGCATCATCACCGCCACGCCGGAAACCGTGAAGGAGTCGCCGTACTGGAATTTCGGACAGTTCAGGGTTTCGCACACCCGAAAAATGACTCGTGGAACTCCCATCGTCTGCTGACGCGCCCTGCCGCTCTCTCCGAAAATGAGGTGAAAAATCATGCCGCATGGTCTATTATGACCAGAAAATTTTCATGAACGCAACGTTTTTGTCGAAAAACCTGTTTCTTTCCGGCTGCCGCCGGACAATGCTATGCTGAGAACCTGCGTTAGTCCCACAGGCACATTTCGGGTCGGCCTGCACCAACCCAGCTATGCTGTTCGCAATCTGAGGAATCAAGATGTTTCTCTGCGCCTCGGCTCATTGCCTGACGGAACTGCGGTGGACAATCAGGCCAACTTCCCGCCCGGTGATGTCCAAGAACTGGAAGGCCGCTGGATTTACGAAATCCCCAATGCCTTTCCCTTTCACGGCGTAACCTATATTGATTCCGTCTGGGCAGCAGCGCGGGCCGAGAATCCGAGCATGATTTGCTTGGAGCCGCCTTCGGCTTGCTCGCTGTCGCAGTCCTTTGGTTTACAAGAGCGGCAGAGCATTCTCGACCGCCTGCCCATGCCGCTGAAGTATGCCCTGGCTGCTAACTCCACTGACCCTGACGAGTTGATGCTGCTGGCGCAAAGCTGCTGCCGGATGGAGTTTGACGGCAAAGGTCAGCCAATTGGCCTGAAATATCTGCGGCCTGGCAAGGCGGACATCGATGACTTCGAGCTGTTCGAGACCATTGCCAACAATCCGTATCTGCCTGATCAATATAAAGAGATCATGGTGCTGCGGCCCGGCGTGCAGGGCAACAGCGAGATCATCGGGCGGTTTGCGCAGGATGACACCCATGTGTTTGAGTACCTGCGCCGTAATTCCTATATTCCGTGGGGCCATTACGCGGCCAACATGGCCCATGATGCTGTCCGCTACCGCACATCTGATTTAACCTCGTCCGACATGCGCGGCCTGCGCCATCTTTATTATCAACGAATGATTGTTACTCTGGCCGGGCAGTTCGGCCTTCCTCTTGATCTGCCCAAACGCAGCCTGACGGAAGACGAATTGGAATCGCTGCGGAAACAGGTGCTGGCAGCAGAAGCGGAGAACGGCGGCCAGCATCCGGCCACGCTCTGGGGCTGGAATTTCGGCTACGATTTTTCCGGCTCCGGTTATCGTCTGCACGCCTCGCACCAAATGATTCATCAGCAGTACGCCATTGTGCCGGAGGAAGTCGAGCTGACAGACGGCGGCGCAATACCCAGCTACAGCTGCGGTGATCAAGTGGCGGAAGCAGTTGCGCAGTACGGCGGCGATTTCTTCCGCGACTACCTGCGCTGCATCCGCGAGAACGTGCGCACAGACAACGACCAGCAGAAAGAGCGCAGTTTGATTGTCCATGAAGATGAACATGTGCTGCTCTTTGTTCCAAAAGCGCAGACATCGCAGTGGGAATTGCAGCTCATGATCATTGCTGACGCAGACGGCCAGCCAGTGGGTAACGTGCTGGAGGCGGACGCAGCGGTGCGCACTTCGATAGATCAAGGCATTCTGCTCGCCCAGCATATTTTTGCCAAACTCAGAGCGCGGATGGTGACATCCCTTGAATACTCCAAGCGCATCGGCATTCGCAACGGCCAACGGCTGCTTTATGCCTTCCTGCCCAAGCTGCCGTGGTCAATGGGCGCGTTCAGCGAAGCGCAGCACCGCTACATCAGCAGTCATTTTCCAGAGGATTTTGCAGCGGCGTGCAGAAGGCAGATTTAAGTTTCGGTGATACAATAAAAACTATTTCCAATTGCAAGGAGGATATTACCATGAACAAGAGGATTTTTTCGGTTTGCGGCGCGGCGATGTTTCTTTCGCTGCTGGTGTCTTCGGCGTTTGGCTATGAGAAGGAGATTGAGCAGCTCTCCGCGCAAATGGCGCAGAAGATTGCTGGGAAAGGCAAGAAGACAGTGGCGGTGGTGGATTTCACCGATTTGGAAGGCAATGTGACACAGCTTGACAAGTTCATTGCTGAGGAGTTTTCGGTTGCGCTGGCAGGCGCGGGCAAAGGCTTACGGGTGATTGACCGCACCCATTTGAAGAGCATCATCAAGGAGAACAAGCTCTCGGCGACCGGCCTGATTGATCCGGCAACGGCAAGCAAACTGGGAAAGATTGCCGGAGTTGACGCGCTAGTGACGGGAACTCTGACACCTTTTGGCGATAATATGCGGCTGACGGTAAAAGTTTTGGATTCGGAAACTGCTGACATTATTGATTCTGCAAAAAGCAATTTTGCGAAGACGCAGGCGATTAATGATCTGATTGGGAAAGAGGTGTCACCTGTTACGCCACCACCGCCTCCAGCAAAGTCTACCTTCATAGTGGAAAAGGAGGGTGTTATATTTGAACTCCTTAGATGCAGAGCGAATGCAGCGAGAGTTACATGCTCATTGCTGATAACAAACAACGGAGAAGATAGAGATTTTACAATTGGAACGACAATCATATCTGAAACAAAAATGTTCGCGTATGGAAATGAATACCCACTATCAGAAATTCGATTAAATAATAAAATAAGTACAAGCCATATAAGGATTAGGTTTATCCAAGAGGCAAAAATAGAGGTAGATGTTAGTTTTGACAATGTACCGACTATATATTCAGATGAACCTATTCAGTTGTTAGAGATAACCGCATCTATCAATAGATACTTTAAAATTCCTTTCAGGAAAATTAGATTGTCAAAAAAATAATTATCTTGCAATGAATTCATTCATGCGTCGTGATACGTATCACGATTTGCCTAGATCGCGTAACCTTTTGCAGCGGCAGGGCAAGGTTCCCTCCCGCGCTGCGCATTGATTCATTGAAACACGGAAATGGAGCAGAATAACGGCAAACAATGGGACAAGAATTTTATTCTTGCCCTGCTTGCTTTCATAGTTGGCACAATAGTTGCGCTTGCAACTCCAGAGATTCGGCAATGTATTGGTCTGGAAGATAAGCCTGCGCCGGTTGAGCCTGTTGAAACGGAGGCAACTTCCGGCCCGTTTTCCGCAACGCTCCATGAAAATCAGCCACATTCCATTAAAGCGGCGAAAACAGATCTGTCTATTGTCTTCAATAAGGAACTCGGTATGGTCACGCTCACCATCGCGCCTGCTGGCAAGGAAGAAATCACTCTTCCAACAGTTGGCATCGGCAGCCAGGAGTTTGCCTCCTCAACAGGAGTTTTCCTTGTCCACGTCCTGAATGTGGATTGGAACAGCAGGACAGTCACGGTTCAGGTGAGCCGGAAACTATAAAGATGAAGCGGGGGAACGTCTCACTTCGTTTGCCACGTTTCACGCTTGAATCGTCGCAATTCACGCTTCAAGCGAGACGATTCACGCGTGAAGCATCCCGTTTTAAGCGTGAAGCAACATGATTCACGCGTGAACTGCTTTGGTTCACACGTAAACCGTCACGTTTCACGCTTAAAATGAGCCGATTGAAGCGTGAAACGACTTGGTTGAAGCGTGAATCACGATGATTGAAGCGTTATTCGCCCCGATTTAAGTGTAAATCAACTCGATTTAAACGTGAATCAGGGCGTTTCAAGCGGCGAATGCAACGTTTTCGGCGACGGATACGCCTAAAATCGTAACAAAAAATGGTGCGACATGATCACAAGGCACTTGCTGGAAAGAGAAACCTACGGATGCCTGCGGGATGATCCGATTGAACGCGGCGACCAAGGCGAGTACGAATTGCGAGAGGATATATACAATGATATGCTTGAGCTGCAAGAACGGAACGCTGCCGGGCAGCTTGAATTTCTGTCGCATAAAGAGGTCTGGAGTGCAGGCAAGGAGGAAACCTATGACAGCGCAGACTGAAACACTGAGCAGAATTCGTATCCTACGGGAGGTGTATCAGCAGGATTATCATTCTGCAATGGCTGATCGAGTGCTTGACAAACTGATTGATCTGGAACGCGGCAAGGCGCAGCGCGAGCTGAAGGAATACCGGGAAATCTTGGATTCTTTCGAGCAGCGGCATCAAATGCCGTCAGAGCTGTTCTATGAACGTTTTCAACGGGGAGAGATTGGCGACAATGCCGATTTTTTTGAATGGAGCGCAATGTATGACATCTGGCAGGCTGTTCAAGAACGATTGGCCAAACTCTCCGGTGCCTCTTTGCAATGAGTGCGCAGGACTGTCTTGAGCAAATCAAGGATAGGCTCATTTTGTCCAACGTGATCAATTCTCTTGTCGTCGTCACTGAACGCGCTATGGGCAGTCGCGGCTATTTTCGCGCCCGCATGACGCTTGCCAGCGGCGACTTTCTCGAAGTGTCGGAATATTTTCTTGCCGGGCCGGAGGGATGCTCGACGCTGGAATACCGCCATCAGTGGATGGACAGAACAAAGCAGCGGCTCATCAGACGGTGGGACAACGCCCGTCATTTTCCTGAGCTGACGAATTTTCCGCATCACATTCATGCAGGCAGCGAAACAGAGGTGATGCCCGGAAGAGTCATGAGCGTCATCGCGCTGGTTGACCTGCTTGAGGCCGAATTCATAAAGACTTTCAACAACAACACGCTATGAAAAAAGGATACTTCGGACAATGGGGCGGGGCGTTCATCCCGGAAGTGCTGCATCAAACCTTTGCCGAGCTGAACGCGGCCTATGAGGCGGCGCGGGCCGATGCCAGCTTTTGGCAGGAATACGTTGACCTGATGGCCAACTACTCCGGCAGGCCCACGCCGCTGACCTTTGCGGAAAACCTCTCCAATCAGCTTGGCGGGGCGCGGATTTACATCAAGCGCGAAGACCTCAACCACACGGGAGCGCACAAGGCCAATAACGTCATGGGCCAAGGGCTGCTGGTGCGGCGGATGGGCAAGAAGCGGGTCATCGCCGAAACCGGCGCGGGCCAGCACGGTGTGGCCACGGCGACGATGGCCGCCCGCTTCGGCTTTGCCTGCACGATTTACATGGGCGAAGAGGATGTTGCGCGGCAAAGACCCAATGTCTTCTGGATGGAGAAGCTCGGCGCGACCGTGGTGCCGGTGAAAGACGGCTCGCGCACCCTGAAGGACGCGATCAACGAGGCATTCCGCGACTGGGTGGCAAGCATGGACACGACGCATTACGTGCTCGGCACCGCCTGCGGGCCGCATCCCTTCCCGGAAATGGTGGCATGGTTTCAGTCGATCATCGGCCAGGAGGCGCGGCGGCAGATCATGGAGCAGCGCGGCGCAATGCCGGACAGAGTGTACGCCTGCGTCGGCGGCGGCTCAAATGCAATGGGCATTTTTCAAGGCTTCCTTGATCAAAGCGGCGTGGAATTAGTCGGCGTTGAGGCAGGCGGCAAAGGACTCGACACCGGCAAGCACGCCTCCCGCATGTTGAGCGACCGCGCTGCCGCAGGCGTGGCGCAGGGCTACAAAACCAAGTTCCTCCAAGACAGCGACGGCCAGATGCTCGACACGCATTCCATTTCCGCCGGGCTGGACTATGTCGGCATTTCGCCGATACTGGCTGATCTGGGCGAGAAAGGCCGAGTGCGCTTTGAGGCGGCCACAGATGACGAGGTGCTTGAAGCCCTCAAGCTGACCATGAAGACCGAGGGCATCATTCCGGCTTTGGAGTCTTCCCATGCCTTTGCCCAAGCGATCAAAGAAGCACCGCAGATGTCCCGCGAGCAGAGCATCATTATCAACATGTCAGGCCGGGGCGACAAGGACATATTCACCATCGCCCACGCCTTCAACGATCCGTCGTGGCAGGAGTTCATTGTCCGCCGGGCGGATGAATACCGGGGTAAATAGTCGCTCGGGAAGAAAGAGGGGAAAATACGAACGACATATTGCCAAAGAGCAGGATATGCGTTACACAGAGACTGCGCCAACGTTTTTGTCATCACGCTTTGCAGTTGAACCCTGACCGCAGCGGCCCGCCGCCTCTGCGTTGAGATTCCGGCACTCTGGCCTGTGCAAAATATGAGCGAAAAAAAATACACCCTCCTCATCATTGATGACATCATCGACAACCTGATGCTCCTGGGCGAGGCCATGTCGCCTGCCTACAAGATCAAGGTAGCGACCAGCGGGATGCAGGGGCTGGAGTTGGCTGTGCAGGAGCCGCTGCCGGATTTAATCTTGCTGGACATCATGATGCCAGGCATGGACGGCTACGAGGTCTGCCGCCGCCTCAAGGCTAATCCTCTGAGCAAGCACATCCCGGTGATCTTTCTCAGTGCCTTGGATAAGGAGAGCGACGAGCTGCAAGGGCTAGATGCTGGTGCCGTTGATTTCATTACCAAGCCCTTTAAGCTGGAGATTGTCCGCGCTCGGATCGCCACCCAGATTGAGCTGCTGCGAATGCGGCAGCAGCTTCAGACGGCGCGTTTGCGGGCCGAGGCTGCCTCGCAGTCTAAATCAGTCTTTCTCGCTAACATGAGCCATGAGATCCGCACGCCGATGAGCGCGATCATGGGCATGACTGATTTGGCTCTGGAAAAGGCAGTTGATCCCCAGCAGCGCAGCTATCTGGAGACTGTCAAGCTGTCTGCGGACTCGCTGCTCTCCCTGATCAACGACATCCTCGACTTTTCCAAGATCGAGGCAGGGCAGATGGAGCTGGACGTACATCCCTTCCTGATTGCCGAAGCAGTCGAGGCGGCTGTCCGCACAGTGTCGGTGTTGTCGAAAGAGAAAGGCCTGGATATCCTCGTTGACATCGCGCCTACTGTCCCAGCTATGGTCAAAGGTGACAGTCTCCGTTTCCGCCAGATCATTCTCAATCTCCTCAGCAATGCCATCAAGTTTTCTGAGAAAGGCCCTATCCGCATCACTGTCACCCTGGAAAAATTTGGACTCGAGACAGTTGCTGTGCGTGTGGCCGTGATTGACCAAGGTATTGGCATTAAGCCAGACAAAATCTGTTCGGTCTTTAGTGCCTTCTCGCAGGCAGATAGCTCGGTCTCGCGCAAGTTTGGCGGCACGGGACTAGGCCTTGCTATCTGCCGCCAACTCTGCGAACTGATGGACGGTATGATTAGCGTTAAAAGCGAGTACGGTAAAGGCACGACCTTCACCTTTATCGTCATCTTTAGCCTCACCGCTCAGGAACTACCGCAGAAGAAAGCAACTACGATCTTAGAGGAAATCAGGGTGCGACCCGTGCGCATTCTGCTCGTCGAGGACAACCCGGCCAACCGCTTCTTGCTCCGAGTAGTCCTAGAGAAGCACCAGCATCAAGTAACCGAGGCCATCGACGGCATAGAAGCCCTGCATATCCTGCTGGAGGATGACAGCTTTGACCTGATTCTCTCTGATGTCCAGATGCCTCGACTCGATGGCTATAGCCTGACCCAGCTCATCCGCTGCTGCGAGCAGGGCGAGGAGCTGGATGAAGAGGTTGCAGACCGACTTGAAGCCAGCCTTGTTGATCGTTTGCGCAACCGCCTGCATGGTCGGCACAGACTCGTCATTGCCATGACCGCCAATGCCATGAGCGGCGACCAGGAGAAATGCTTTGATGCAGGCATGGACGATTATTTGACCAAGCCTATCGACAAAGAGCAGCTCGCCGCCACCCTGCGCCGTTGGCTGCCAGCTGGATGAGCTGCGCAGTCGCTCTTTTTTTGGGCAAGACCCAACTTCAAAGACTCTCCGAGGTATCCTGGGATTAATCTTTTTCTTCGATTAGCCCTCTAACTGTTCCTTTCTTGCTCGCTGGCAAAGGAGTTGTATTCGGCAGAAAAGGAGTTCGGCTTGGCCAAACTGCTTTCTTGCCGAGTTGCAGAGGAGTTTTGCCGACTCCAACTCCTTTCCTAATCGGCAAGATTCCTTTGCGGCCTACCAAAACTCCTTTGGTACTCGGCCAAACTCCTTGCCTGCCGAATACAACTCCTTGCCAAGTCGGCAGAACTCCTCTGTTGCCAAGGCAAACTCCTTTGCCAGCGAGCAAGAAAGGAATGTAGGCTGGATTGCCATGCTCCATCATCAGGCAAGGATTTCTCCTTCTGCTCATGCGAAGTCTTGGCCTACCATACTGACAAGGCTATGATAAAAGGCTTGCTTTTCTGAGAATGATCACGTAAAAGGAAAGGATAGAGGAGCTTTACAGCTCAGTTCTGACAGCTTTTGCTGATTCATCCCCTGCTCTGCTCCAGAGATAAATCCACTTGCTTTACAAGATTGCTGACGTATTCATCCGCTGTATCTGGTTTGTCTTGATGGCAAGAAGAGCAAACACTATGAGACAAGAGGAAAATCGAATGCGTAAATATATCCAGTATAGTTGTGTAAGTATTTTGCTGTTGTCCTCTCCGGCTGCTGCTCTTGCGGCACAAGAGGTCTTTCAAACCAGCGAGCCTATCTATCGGCAACGAGTGATGCTTGCTTCTTACCCAACTGATCCGCCTAATGACACCGACTGGTTAGCAAGTTGCGATAAAGTTGGAGTCGCGAGTATCCAATGCGCATTTAATAATGCCCGAACCGCTGAAAATACCATGCTAAACACAGCACTGCCCATGCTCTCCTTACCTGATCAAGCTACCTGGGATGCAATGAGTGATGGTGAGAAAGCTCTCTGGTTGATCAACCGAGAACGCCTTGATCGAGGCGTGGATGCTCTGCATGGTATTGAAAGCAATGTGACAGGCGTAGCTCAGTATTATGCTCAATATCTGCTCACCAATAATAAGTGGGGACACTCAGAGGATGGAAGAGATCCTTGGGAACGGTTAGCAGACAATCCAGCCATTGGTGCCTGCTCTGACTTCCTGAATATCGCCGAAAACCTGGCGGTATTTATGACGACTGGCAATAGTATCCCTTTGCCTGTGGAGCGGTCAGTGTATGGATGGATGTATGATGACAGTACTAGTGATTGGGGGCATCGTCATGCCATACTTTGGTATCCCTACGATGATAATTCTGGTACTGCTGGGAAGGAAGGCTTCTTGGGGATTGGCCGATACTCAGGGCCATATACAGATTGGAATTCTAAAGATTGGAATTTTGCTCAGATGATCGTGATGAATGTCTTTGATCCCTGTGCAAGTTGGAGTTATCCGCCCCAAGGCCCTGAGATAGACAGTCAAGGTAATAATACCTCTATTTCCAATGGGGATAGCACCCCAAGTGCTACTGATCATACCCACTTTGGTTATACGGCAGTCAATACACCTGTAAGCCGTACCTTTACGCTTGCCAATACTGGTGATGCAGATTTAACTCTCACTCTGCCCATCGGTTTAACTGGAGGAGAGTGTCAGGGCTTCAGCATTACGACCCAGCCTGCAACCTCTGTTGTCGCAGCCCAGGGAACAACCACGTTTACTGTTCAATATACACCAAGCAATCCTGGTGATAGTAATACCTGCACAGTCAGCATTACCAATGACGACAGCGACGAGAACCCATACACCTTTGTTATTCGGGGAGCAGAAGGTATCGAACAAGGAGCTGAAGGGCTTATCCCGACGTATCGTTTGCTGCTGTAAGGTTGACCCGCGTTCGCAAATGGACATCAAAGCGGATGTTGGTACCGAGAATAGAATGGGAAGGACGCAGGTCAGCCAGGTAAGGTGCTCTCACTGGTCGCTTGATCACGACTCGGTTGCCGACTGACAGGGCTGCACTGAGGAGGAGCTGATCAGCAGAGGGATCTGCCGTAGCCAACAACTGGAGGAGCTGGAGTTCCTTCTTGACTAAGGCGGACTTGCGTCGCTCTGGGAACATAGGGTCGAGGTAGATTACCTCGACCTGTTCATTCCGTACCTGGAGAGCGCGCAGAAACGTGACCGCATCGCCAACCGTGAGCTGGATACGGGCGGCGATGTTCATCGTTTCTGGGTACAACCGAGCACGTGCCAAACCATCTGCCAGGAGAGCAGCAATCACAGGCTCCTGCTCGAATAGATGGACCTGACAGCCTGCTGTGGCCAGTAAGAAGCTGTCGCGGCCTAGCCCACCCGTAGCATCAATCACCGCAGGTTTTGCTCTCCCTTTACAGCCAACAGCCTTGAGTAACAGCTCCTTGCCTGTTTGCTGTCTGCGAAAGACCGCTGCTCCGCTTGTGAAATCCACCCGGACACTGCCTGTCATGTTGGGATCATCTAGCTTGAGTAACTCAAGCCCTCTGCTACTGCACCGCAGCAGAAGCTGATGTTGCTCTCCAGGCTGTGCTAAAGGGAGCTGGAGCCTGAGAGCCAACTCTTCAGCCTGAGCAAGCAGCGCAGGATCTGCGCAGGTCACAGCAAGGTTAGATAGAGACATAGCAAAACCAGCCCACATTTGTGCATTGATATTTCATGAGCTGCACTGTATCATGGGCAGGCTTGTTTTCATAGCACAGGAACCGAGAAAGGGAACCTATTCATGAGCCAAACCCAGCCTGGCGTGACAGCCATTATCCCAGCTCGCTGGCGATCTAACCGTTTTACGGGCAAGCCACTCGCCCTGATTGCAGGCAAACCCATGATTCAACATGTGGTTGAGCGTGCCCAGCAGGTGCCTCTCCTAACACGGGTGATTGTCGCTACCGATGACGAGCGTATCGCCAAGGCCGTAAGTGCATTTGGCGGCACAGCAGTCATGACCCGGCCTGATCATGTCTCAGGTACGGATCGTCTGGCTGAGGCCGTAGAACTCCTTGGTCTAGCAGAAACCGAGGTGGTGGTGAACATTCAGGGTGATCAGCCTTTATTCCCAGCAGAGGTGGTTGAACAGGTAGCCCGGCCTCTTTTGGATGATCTTAGCCTGCCTATGGCGACCCTGATCTACAAGATCACCAGACCAGAAGAGATTGCTGACCCGAATCACGTCAAAACGGTCTTTGATCGCCAGGGCAACGCGCTCTACTTCTCTCGTTCGCCGATCCCCTTTCAGCGGAACCCAGAGGATGGTACGCCAATCTATTACAAGCACCTAGGCTTTTACGCGTACCGTAAGGATTTCCTTCTCAGCTTTGTCGCCTTACCCGAAGGAGAGTGGGAGCGATTTGAAAAGCTGGAACAGCTGCGTGCCTTAGAGTATGGCTACCGGATCAAGGTAGTTCTGACAGAGCATGACTCGTTAGAGGTCGATACGCCCCAGGATGCCTTGCGGGCTGAGGCAGAGCTACTGAAGGTCGCAGTTCACTCATCATAAAAAGATAATGAAGAACAAGATTACCATCATCGGTGCAGGCAATGTTGGTGCGACTGCCGCTCATTGGGCCTTGAGCCGTAGATTAGGCAACATAGTCCTCCTTGATGTTATGGAAGGTATTCCGCAAGGCAAGGCCCTGGACCTTTGGCAAGCTGGGCCGCTTGATGGCTATGCTGGTACAGTCCTGGGGAGTAATGACTATGCCGATTCAGCCAACTCAGATTTGGTGATCATCACTGCAGGCTTGGCTCGCAAACCAGGGATGTCTCGCGATGATCTCCTGGCTAAGAATGTGGCCATTGTCAAGACCTGTGCGGAACAGGCGGTACGTTATTCACCCAACTGTTTCATGATCGTGGTCACTAACCCGATTGATGCGATGGTCTATACGGCCTTCAAGGCCTCTGGCTTGCCCAAACATCGGATTATCGGCATGGCAGGCGTGCTTGACTCAGCCCGCTACCGTACCTTTTTGGCGCAAGCCTTGGGTGTGGCTCCGGTTGATGTCAGTGCGTTAGTGATGGGTATTCATGGCGACAAGATGCTGCCCTTGGTACGCTTGGCAAACGTTGGCGGTGTGCCAGTCAGCAGCCTCCTACCTGCGGAGAAGATCGCGGAGATCGTGCATCGTACCCAGCATGGCGGTGGCGAGATTGTCAATCACCTGAAAACCGGCAGTGCCTTCTATACTCCAGGCCTTGCCGCCATTGAGATGGCTGAAGCCGTGTTGTGCGACAGCAGGCGGGTGATGCCCTGCGCAGCCTATTTGGATGGCGAGTTCGGCATTGCTGGCTGCTTCCTCGGCGTGCCAGTGGTGTTGGGCGAAAAAGGCGTAGAACGCATCCTCGAATTTGAGTTGACTGAGGATGAGCAACAAGCTCTCCAGGAATCGGTCGTGGCAGTGCGGCAGCAAATGGCAGAGACCGGGCTTTAATCTTCCTGCGGTAATCAGAAGCAGCCTTGCTGCTCCTTTCGGGTACATCTCGATAGCCTGTCGGGACATGCTCGATAGCCTGTCGAGACACTCTCGATAGCCTGTCGAGATATTCTCGACAGGCTGTCGGGGATATGCTCGATAGCCTGTCGAGATATTCTCGATAGCCTGTCGAGTTCCACTTTCGACAGCCTGTCGAGATATTCTCGATAAGCTGTCGAGGAAAGCATGGCAGGACGGTGGATCAGCCGCCCTTGCGTAACTCTGGGATGACTGATGGCGCAAAACAGGATCAGCTTCCTGCAGGAGGTCTTGCAGGGACTCACGACAAAGCGGTTTGCCCCCTTGGACTTCCTCGGCAAAGGCAGCTTGCCGGAGCGGGTGCTTGCCCTAACCCTGGGTGAGGAAGCACCGCCGGGTGTGCCAGGCTGTGCCCGTGAATGGCAGCAGCTGGCTGAGGGACTGCGGGGTGTTGAAGTCAGCGGCCTGCGTGTGGTGGTATTAGGTGGCGGCACTGGCCTATCCAAGGCCGTGGGTGGCGACTCCCGGCGACCTGAGTGGCGGCAGAATCCTTTTACTGGTCTCAAGGAGATATTTCCGCATCTCTGTTCATTGGTCTGTGTGACTGACGACGGCGGCTCGACCGGTGAGATGCTCAAGGATTTTCCGCTCATCGGCCTTGGCGACCTGCGCCATGTCCTCCTCGCCTCAGTGCGCAGCATCAATCTCAAGAATCAGTATCATCTCAATCCCGCCCAGGCAGCAGAGGTTGCGGCCCTTTTGCATGGGATCTTTAATCTCCGCTTTACCGTGCCGCCAGAATCTGCCGAGCAGCTCTGGAAGAAGAGTGGCACAGCCCCAGAACGGCTGCCCGCACCAATGGCAGGGTATTTGTCTGACCTGATGCGGCGGCTGTTCACGGATCAGCGGATGAAAGCAGCTCTCCAGCGGCCCCAGTGTCTGGGTAATCTGTTGATTGCCGCAGCAGTCTATGGCAAGCTGCCTTCGTTCTTCCGCACTGCCGAGTTGATTGCCAATCAGAAGCGGCTGCAACATGCGGTGCTAGAGGGCATCTCTGATCTGGCCTTAGCCATTGGTGCTGGCCGGAATGCAGTGCTCCCCTGCACAGTCACGCCGGCCCAGCTCCAGGTGCTGTACAGCAACGGCGTGCAGGTCACAGGCGAAGCCAAGGCTGGTTTAGCTGAACGTGGCTGGCCAGTCGAACAGGTCAGTGTCCGTTTTGTCGAAGAGCCGCTACTGCCAGATGAAGCTGCGGATCAGCTCCGCCGGGCCGATATCATCATCCTTGCACCGGGGAGCCTCTACACCTCGATCATCCCCATCTTACAGGTACCTGGCCTAGCCGAGCTGATCCGTAGCAGCAGCGCAATGAAGCTCTTGGTGGCCAACATCTGGGTGCAGCAAGGCGAGACCGATGCCACCCTGGATGTACCGGAGAAGCGTTTCCATGTCTCCGACCTTATCCGGGCCTATGACAGCAACATTCCCGGTGGCATCCAAGGCCTGTTCTCGCATGTCCTCACCCTTGATCTGGCAGACATCCCTGGCTCAGTACTGCAAAACTACGCCATTGAGAAGAAGGAACCGATCTATGTTGATAGCGAGCAGGTACGCGCTCTCGGCTTTGAGCCGGTGCAGGCCCGCATCTTCTCCCGCGAACTGCTGCGACAGGAGAACATTGTCCAGCATGACCCTGCGGCCCTTGCCCTGGCGGTGCGGGCACTTTGGGGCCTGAGGGCAGGTGGCTTCCTGATCTCCCCGCTGCCACCGACCTTCCGGGCTAAACCTGTCCATTCCGGTACGGTGAGTATCTGCCCTGACCGACTCCTGCCCTGTATCCGCCACGAAGAGATCAGCCGGATTGTCAGCAACCTGAATTTCCGCCAGATCAGCCTGCTCACTGAACAGCCTAAAGAGCTAGAGCCTAGCGAGCGGGACCAGCTCATCGCTGCGGTTATCGAGATCATCTGGCGACACCCGGACATCCATCCTGCCCATCTCGGGGCAGTGCGGGGCATCAGCTTGGTCAGCTCGGCCCGTTGGAGTCGCAGCCAGCAGTGGGACAACATCTTTTCTTTTTACGACCCGGAAGACGGCTGCCTGAAGATTCGCCAGGATCAGACTGAAGACGCAGCTCGCCTGGAAATGCCGCTGCTGGTGGCTATCGGCCAGTCGCTGCTTGGCAACTATTGTGCGGAGAAGCACTTAGAGCCAATCTTCTTCCAAGAGCGGCAAATCGGGCGGATTTACTGGCTGACTGTCCGTGATCAGCAGGATTTGAACGGCTTTCTCAGCAGTGAGCAGCTTGACGCATACCTCCAGCTCGCCCAGATGTCGCGACCTGACCGGCGGAAGCGGCTCTACGCCCGTACAGTCAACGGTGAAGATGGCTTCCTGCCGCCTGGCCTCCTCTTCGGTCTCCTCTTTGCCTGGTATCTGGACAACCGCTTTGCCCCCAGCATCGACCGCATGATGTCAATGATGAAAAGCGGCACCTCTGCTTTAGTTGCCAAGCAGGCAGAAACTGTGCGCAGACAGGAAAAACAGATCGCTTTTTTCCGCGAGCATGTTTTTCGCAGCCGGATTTCATAAAAAATGCGCTATAATGCTCTCCAGAAGGTGCATGAGGAGCTAACGGTGGTGTTTTCAGAGGGGAGATACATGAAAAAAATTTTGATCATAGATGATGACGAGCAGATTCTCTCACTGCTCGTCCGCTCAGTAGAAGTAGCAGGCTTTGCTGCCTTTGCTGCCGTGAATGGCCGCGAAGGCCAGCGCTTGCTCGACAAACAGCCTTTTGAGTTGGTGATCACCGATCTCATCATGCCGGAGAAAGAAGGCATGGAAACCATTAGCTACATCAGGAAACACTTTCCTGAGACGAAAATTATCGCCATTTCCGGCGGCGGTCGGATCGGCCCAGAAACTTATCTCCCTGCCGCCTTAGAGTTGGGTGCTGATTTGGCCTTTGCCAAGCCTTTTTCCATCGATGACCTGATCGTTGCCATCAGGAAGCTACTGGATATTCAGTGAGCAAACAGGACCGTCGGCCTCCGGTCTTTCCTTTTTCTCATGAGTATTATGTCTCGCACGCCTGCGCCGGAGGCTTCCTTCGTTGATCTGCTCTGCCCAATTTTTCACCGCTTCCGTTTCCGCCTCCTCTTTGGCCTCATCGCCCTGTTGGCCAGCGATCTGCTCCATTTCACCCTGCCGCGCTATCTGAAAATCGGGGTAGATGAGCTGGCCCAAGGCATAGCTACCCAGCAGCGGCTGTTCGTGCTGGCGTTATATATCCTCCTGACCGCAGCCAGCACAGGCGTACTCCGTTATAGCTGGCGCACCCTGCTGATTGGCTTTTCTCGACATCTGGAAACTACCTTGCGCGACCAGCTGATCGCCCATGTTCTCAGCATGGATCAGACCTTTCTGGATCGCCGTCCACCAGGCGAGATCATGGCCCATGCCAGCAACGATCTCAGCGCGGTGCAGCTGGCTTTTGGCATGGGACTGGCCGCTGCCGCTGATGTGGTGGTCATGTCTATCGTTGCCGTGCTGTTTATGCTCCAGATTAGCCCGCAACTGACGCTGACTGCCGCCCTGCCCTTGCCCTTGCTGGCCCTCAGCACCTTACTTCTCTCCCACGCGCTGCACCGCCGTTTTGAACGGGTGCAGGCCCAATTCAGTCTGCTCACCGAATTCGCCCGCAATACCCTCATTTCCATCCGGCTGATCAAGGGTTATACGAGAGAGGAACAACAAATCAGCGAGTTTGGCCAGTTAGGCCGGGATTATGTCGCCTTTAACATCCGAGCAGCAGTAATCCAAGGCTTGCTGTTGCCGGTAGCAATGCTGACTGGCAGCCTTGGCACCCTGTTGGTACTCCATTCTGGCGGCCAAATGGTGATCAGCCAGGTTATCACCCTCGGTGAATTCGTGGCCTTCATCAGTTACTTCGCCATGCTCTCCCTGCCATTGGCTACGGTGGGCTGGTCAACAGGTATTATCCGCCGTGGACTGACCTCGTTGGCCCGTATCAGCCGTCTCTTGGCTGCCGAATCCGCTGTCAAAGCCAGCTTACATCCTACGCCGCAGACCAGCATCCTGCAAAGTCGTCCGCACCTTTCTTTGCGCCACCTCAGCTTTGTCTATCCCGGCACCATCACGCCTGCCTTGCGCGACATAGATCTGGAAATCGGCCCAGGCATCCTTGGCATCAGCGGTAGAACCGGTTCTGGCAAATCAACGCTCTGTCGCCTGTTGGTGAGACAGTATCCAGTCGTGGAAGGCAGCTATTTCTTTGCCGGTCATGACGTGAATCAGCTCGAACTCAACCTGATCTGGCAGTGTATCAGCTACGTTGACCGAAACACCTCCCTCTTTTCCGGGACAGCAGCGGAGAACATCAGCCTTGCCAAATCCGATGCCTCACTCGAAGAGATTATGGAGGTAGCGCGACTGGCCGCAGTCCATGATGAAATCATGGCTATGTCAGACGGCTACGAAACTAGGCTGGGAGAAAAGGGGCTGCGGCTCTCTGGCGGCCAAAAGCAGCGGCTTGCCATCGCCCGCGCCCTGCTTGCTGACCGCCCCATCCTGATTGTCGATGATGCGTTGTCGGCTTTAGACGCAGAAACTGCCCAGCAAGTCTTTGCCGCCCTCCGTACCAAGCAACGGGGCAAGACCCTGATCATCGTTTCCCACCATGTTCAGCTTCTCGCCCATGCCGACTACATCTTGCTCTTAGATCAAGGCCGAATTAGCGAACAAGGCAGCCATGCCCAGCTCCTCGCGCACAGTCCGTATTACCGACCACTTGGATAAGCTCAAGCAACGTTTCTTAACGACTCAGAACAACTCCTTGCTGGCTCGTTTACCAACACGTTTGGCTGGGCAGAAAAGGAGTTTGGCCGACTCACCAAGAGTTATGGCTAAACAAGAGGAGGTTGTTGCTTGATAACAACTCTTTCTTGCCGAGTAACAACTCTTAGTGGCTCAACAACAACCTTTTGTTGCTTAACAAGAGAAGGTTCTTGCTCGGCAGAAGAAGGTTGTAGCTAAACAACAACTCTCTTCGGCTCGACCAGAACTCTTTGTTGCTTAACCACAACCTTTTGTTGCCAAGCAAGAGAAGGTTGTGGCTCGGCAGCAGAAGGTTCTTGCTTAACCACAACTCTTGCTTATTGAGCCAAACTCGTTGGTAAACGAGCAAGAAACGTGACCAAGCAGGCCAAAACAGGTTGTTATCCGCTGCAACCTGATAACTGGAAAGAAATCTTTTCAGGAAACTAGGGGATACTGATGCGCCATTTCGGCTATTTTGAGGAAGGGAAAGCCAGACGAGTCTCTGACTTCCGTCTGTGGAAACGAATCTTCGGCCAATGCGGTTCCTATCGAGCCAACATCGCTTGGAGTGCCTTGCTCTCTCTGTTGGCCACAGGCGCAGCCCTTGCCCAGCCGCAACTCCTCCAGTTTGCTATTGATGCCTTCATGACAACGGCGGGCGCAGATGTTGAGCGGCTGCATGGTCTGCTGCACATCGCCCTGCTCTACGGTTTGGCTGCGGCTGTGGCCTTTGCCGCAGGCTTTGGCCAGGTAGTGGCGATGGAATACATCGGCCAATCAGTCATGCACCAGCTGCGCAGCGACCTTTACCGCCATTTGCTTTCGCTTGATCTTGCCTTTTTCCATGCCCATCCTGTCGGTCGCCTAGTAACCCGGCTGACCAACGACATTCAGAATATGAATGAGATGTTTTCGCTGGTCATGGTCACGCTTTTTAACGATCTGCTCAAGCTGTTCGGGATTCTCGCGGCCCTGTATCTGATCAATGTCCGGCTTGCCTTGATCATGACCGTCTTTCTGCCGCTGTCGCTGTTGATTACCCTGTTTTTCTCCCGAATTGCCCGCGATGGCTTCCGAGGTATCCGCAGTCAATTGGCCGTGGTCAACGCTTTTTTGCAAGAGGTATTGTCCAACGTGGGGATTCTTCAGCTTTATGGCCGAGAAGCAGACAGCATGGCCAAGTTTCGCGAGCTGAATGGGGTTTATCTGGAGCGTAATTTGCGCCTAATCCGGCTGTTCGGGGCCTTTATGCCCTTGACGGAATTCATTGCAGCTCTGGCCATGGCGACCGTGCTTTGGTACGGCGGCGGTGAAGTCCTGCAAAGCCATCTTACCTTGGGTGAGCTGACCGCTTTTCTTATCTACATGCGCCTTTTTTTCCAGCCCATGCAGGAAATCGCCCGCAAATACTCGGTCGTCCAGTCTGCGTTGGCCTCAGCAGAGCGGATTTTTGAGCTGCTCGACATCTCTGGCCGCATTATCGAACCTGCCATCCCCTTAGACGGGGAGCGCATCAAGGGCGATATCCGCTTTGAGCAGGTCAGCTTTGCCTATCAGAAAGAGGAGGAAAACGGCAAGGAACGGGCAGTGCTGCACGAGGTTGATCTACACATCAAAGCTGGAGAAACCATCGCTATCACCGGCCCTACAGGCGCAGGCAAGTCAACTCTGGTCAGTCTGTTGGTGCGATTCTACGATCCGGCCTCAGGCAGAATTTTGCTCGACGGCCATGACCTGCGTGAATTTGCCCCGCAAACCCTGCGCCGCAAGATTGGTCTGGTGCTGCAAGACCCGCTGATTGAGCCAGACACCGTGCTGGCCAATATCCGCCAAGATACCGGCCTGAATCGGGCAGAAATCTACCAAATTCTTGTCCGCACCGGCTTGGATGCCTTTGTTGCCAAGCTGCCGCAAGGCTTGGACACGCGCATCGGCGAGGGAGGCCTTGATCTCTCTGCCGGCCAAAAGCAGCTCGTGGCCTTTGCCCGCGTCCTGTGTCGTAATCCAGCGGTGTTAATTCTCGACGAAGCAACTTCCTCGGTTGATAGAGAGGTCGAGTTGCTGCTCGAACAGGCTGTGCAAACCGGTTTTGGCGGCAGAACCCTCCTGGTAATCGCGCACCGCCTCTCCACAGTTCGCCGGGCCGACCGAATTGCGGTCTTTGCGCAGGGCAGATTGGTTGAACTGGGCAGTCATGCGGAGTTGCTGGCGCGGCAAGGGCTTTATGCCGAACTGACAGAGGCTGACCTCTGTCGCCAATCTGGTCGTTCCACCTGATTTCTCTTGCGAACGCAAGTCTAATAACCTTTTACTGGCAACCCGCAGGTGGTAAAATTACTTTTATTTCTGTTGACACTGCGCTAGCCGTAATGCTATATTTCACCGCTTAATTGGCCTACGCCAATTTTATTCACCTTCTCGCTCTCCCAAAGGAATCAGCGAGGGCCAATATGACCACGAGGAGGAATTATGCGTCATTACGAAGTAATTTGGATCATGCGCCCAGGTGCGGGCGAAAATCAGTTTACAGAAATCATCGACCGCACAGCAGCTATTATCACCAATGATAAGGGTACAGTAATCGATACCAATCGTTGGGGCTTCAAAAAGCTCGCTTACGACATCAAAAAGGAGTCGCAGGGCTATTATGTCTATATGAATTTCGCTGCTCCTGGAACCACTGTCAATGAGATGGAGCGTATATTCCGCATTGATGATCGGATTCTGCGCTATCTGACCATCAAGCTGGCCGACACGATTGACGCGGCAGGCATTGAGAAGGAAAAGGAACGAATCGCTGCATTAGCAGCAGCACAGGCTGCCGAGGCCGAGGGTAAAGATGGTGGCGATGCGGAAAGCGGTATCGCCGCAGAACTCGAAGACGACTCGGAAGAGCTGTCCTGATTTGCCGTCTGACTTCATAATTTCCAGGAGACACTAACCATGACTGCTCCCAAGACCAAAAAAGTGTTCCATCGTCGTAAGGTATGTAGATTCTGCGCTGACAAGCAACAGGGCGTTGATTATAAAGATGTGAAGGTTCTCAGAAATCTTGTCACAGAGCGCGGCAAGATCGTGCCCAAACGGATATATGGCACTTGCGCCCGCCATCAGCGGCAGCTGACCGAGGCAATCAAGCGTGCCCGACATCTGGCCTTACTGCCCTATTCAGGTACCGTACAATACTAAATCCGGCTTCAAGAAGCAGCAGTGGCTTTTTTGCGCAGGCGGTTCAGCAGGCAGGAGTTGTTTCTCCTCCAGACGCTGCTGATCGCAGCGTGCTTTTTTCTGCCTGCCACCTTCCCGCTGTTGTTCTTTTGGCTGGATCTATTGTTGGCTGGGTCTGTTTTCATCCTTCTGCAAATAGCGAAAGAGGAAGAGCCGGGCCGGGCATTAGGGAATGGGCTGCTCGCAGCGGGGTTGGGAGTTTTTCTGCTGGGGGAGCCTGCCGTATTTGTTTTTTCCTTGACCATGTTGCCCTTAGGTTGGAGCTTGCATCGCAGCGCAAATACTGGCTTGTCTCCGGCAGCAGCAGGTGGTGTAGGGCTTATCATCCTGAGTTTGACGTGGCTGGTTTTCTGGCTTATGTATGGTATCGTCACGAAAACCAATCCATATAGCAGTTTGCAGGTTTCGTTGGACAACTCTCTTGTCCAGGTCGGAGAGGCATACCGCATGGGCGCAGATTTACCGCTAGAGCTAGTGCGTGATCTAAAGATCATGATAGCATGGATGCGCCGGATCTTGCCAGAAGTGCTTCCTGGCCTGTTAGCTGGCTGTGTGTTGTTGATCGTCTGGCTCAATCTGGTAATCGGCAACGGTTTGCTTCGTCGCCTCTGGCCAGACAAGGCGGTCTGGCCAGAATACCGATGCTGGCGGTTGCCAGAGATGCTGATCTGGCTACTCATTACAGCTACTATCCTGGCACTACTCGGCAGTGGCTGCTTGGCTCAAATAGGGTATTCGCTGACCGTGGTTGTGGTACTGTTGTACTTCTTTCAAGGTGCGGCGATTTTCGCCCATCTTCTACATCGCTGGCATGTTTCGGTGTTTTGGCGGGTAGTTTTATACTTTTTTGTGGCGGTTCAGGGATACGGAATGCTATTGCTAACGGTAACTGGCGTAGCAGATACGTGGGCTGATTTCCGCAGGTTAAATAGCCTGTAGGCCATATAGCTATTACTGAATAAGGATCAAATCATGGAAATCATATTAAGAAAAACCATCGACACTCTAGGCCGCGAAGGCGAGGTCGTGAACGTCAAACCCGGCTACGCCCGTAATTTTCTTATTCCGCAGAATTTGGCGACAGTCGTGAACAAGGTTAGCTTGGCCCGGCTTCAGAAGGAGCAGGCTGCCATTGCCAAGCGTCTGGCTGAAGAGAAGAAAAACGCTGAGGCTCTGGCAGCCAAACTAGAGAATCTGACGGTGGTCTTAGCCCGCAAAACCGGCACTGAGGGCCGATTGTTCGGTTCTGTCACGAACGGAGACATCGCCGAGCAGCTGGGCAAGCTGGGCATCACAGTGGACCGCAAGGCCATCATCCTAAAAGAGCCTATTAAGAGCATCGGCGAGAGCAAAGTCGTGGTCAAGGTTGGCTACCAGATGACCTCAGAGATCACGGTGCAGGTGACACCGGAGATGGTGGCAGAAGAGGCGTAAGACTTTTTCTGTTTCTCTTTCCGCAAGATGCTGCGGCGCACTGCGCCGCAGTCATTTTTTGCTCTGCCTCCTCTTGCTGCGGGCAGGCGGCAGTCCAAAAACACCGCTATGCCTGACCATCCAGCCGCCTTTCCCTTCCGCAGTAGCCCGTCCGTTCCGGTAGTAGGTCGTATGCCGCCTCAGAATGTAGAGGCGGAACAGGCCTTACTCGGCACCATTCTGCTTCAGGACAAAGCCTTGCTCAAAATTGTTGAGCTGCTCCAGCCTGAAGATTTTTACCGCGATAGCCACAAAGTCCTCTTTGATGCGTTAGTCACTCTGTTCGAGCGGCAGGAACCGCATGACGTGATCACTGTCACCAATTATCTCCGCGACCAAAATCGGCTGGAGAAGGCAGGCGGCGCGGTTTATCTCACAGAACTGACGCAGGTGATCCCCTTTACCGGGATGTTGGTCCATCACGCCAACATCATCCGCCAGAAGGCTGTCCTGCGTAGGCTGATCCAGACCAGCACCGAGTTAGCCGCCCGCTGTTACGATGCGCAAGGAGACATTGACGCATTGGTTGACCGGGCAGAGCAGGCCATCTTTGAAGTAGCTCAGTCCCGCAAAAAGCAGGGCTTTCAGCCGATGAGCAAGATCGTGCCCAAGGCTTTCGACCGGGTGACGCGGCTCTCCGAGCGCAGGGAGCACGTTACCGGTGTAGCCACGGGATACGAGGAATTGGATCGAATGACCGCTGGGCTACAGCCGTCGGATTTGATCATTCTGGCGGCAAGACCCGCAATGGGCAAGACCAGCTTGGCCATGAACATCGTACAAACAGCAGCGGCGATCAACAAAGTGCCCACGGCAGTGTTTAGCTTGGAGATGTCCGCAGAGCAACTTGCCCTGCGGATGATCTGCTCAGTGGGGCGGGTGGATGCGCAACGTATCCGCACCGGCCATCTCTTCAAAGAGGACTGGCCAAAGCTGACCAGGGCGACCGGAATCCTGAGCGAGGCCCCGATTTACATCGACGATACCGCTGGTCTGACTGTCTTGGAAATGCGGGCCAAAGCCCGGCGGCTTAAGGCAGAGCATGATCTGGGCCTTGTGGTGGTGGATTACCTCCAGCTCATGCAAGGCCGCTCTGGCAGCGAAAATCGGAACCAGGAAATCAGCGAGATCTCCCGCTCACTCAAGGCAATGGCGAAAGAACTGGATGTGCCGGTCATTGCCCTTTCCCAGCTCAACCGTAGCCTGGAGAGCCGCACGGACAAACGGCCTATGATGTCGGATTTACGGGAATGCGTGACCGGTGATACCTTGGTCATGTTGGCTGATGGCCGCCGCGTTCCTGTCCGTGATTTAGTTGGCCAAAGGCCGTCCGTCATTTCGATGAATCCAGAAGGACAGATAGAGTGCTCAACCGCTGAAATGGTCTGGTCTGTCGGCAACAAGGAGATTGTGCGGATTCAATTTGCCAGTGGACGCAGTCTGCGCTGTTCCAAGGAGCATCGTCTGCGCTCGTTGACAGATTGGCAACAGGCCTACGATCTCCAGCCCGGCGATCGCGTCGCTCTCACCCGCCGCCTGCCGGAGCCTGTGCAACCGGTTTTTTGGCCGGAACACGAAATCATCCTGCTGGCGCATTTGGTTGGCGATGGTAGCTATGTCAGCCATCAGCCACTGCGCTACACCACAGCCAGCGAGGAAAACAGCCTGGTAGTCACAGAAGCGGCCCAGGCTTTCGGTTCCGCTGTTAACCGGCATAAAGGCCGAGGGAATTGGCATCAGTTAGTCATCAGCGGTAATGGCAATCGCTGGCATCCGGCAGGAGTAGGCAAGTGGCTTAAAGAGCTTGGCATCTTCGGTCAGCGTTCCCATGAGAAACATCTGCCAGCAGGCGTGTTCCAACTGCCCAAGGAACAGCTTGCCCTTTTTCTGCGGCATCTCTGGGCAACTGACGGTAGCATCACTGTCAATGCAAAAGAAAAACGTCCGCGCATCTATTTCTGCACTGCCAGTGAGCTATTAATCCGTGATGTCGCGGCCCTGCTTTTGCGTTTCGGGATTGTGGCCCGTATCAAGCGGATAAGCACCAAGGCAAGTCCGCAGGGCTGGTTCACCGCTGATGTTTCTGGGGTAGAGCAGCAGCGCATTTTTCTGCGGGAAATCGGCGCGTTCGGCCCGCGCAAGGAACCTGCCGACAGAGCAGCAGCTATGATTGAACATACGGTCAGCAACACCAATGTGGATACGCTGCCGAAAGAAGTGTTCACGTACATCCGCGAACAGATGCGGCTAAAAAACATCAGCTTACATAAAATGGCAATAATGCGCGGCACAGCATGCAACGGAAAAGCAAGTTTCAACTTCGCCTCTTCCCGTGCAACTGTGTTGAATTATGCCGAACTGCTAGATGATGACTGGCTTCGTGAAATTGCCCGCACTGACCTGTTCTGGGACAAAATTATCTCCATTGAACCGGCAGGCGAAGAAAAGGTATTTGACCTGACTGTGCCTGGCAATGCCTGCTGGCTGGCAGACGGCATAGTCAGTCATAATTCGGGAGCAATTGAACAGGATAGCGACGTTATTCTGTTTATTTACCGAGACGAGGTATATAACAAGTCCCCGGACAACCCCAACAAGGGCATGGCCGAGGTGATTGTCGGAAAGCAGCGCAACGGGCCGACCGGGATGATCAAGCTGACCTTCCTCGGTGAATACACCATGTTTGAGAATTACAGCAATCTGGAGCCGCCCTGCGGGGCTTCATTTGGTTGAAACCAGGTTGCCGAGGAGCTTGGCCCGGTTTTTGGCGAGCGAAGTAAGGGAGGAGTTTGGCTCGTTGGCCAAGGAGTTTTGCTCGGCCAGAAAGGAGTTGAAGTCGGCAGCAGAGGAGTTCGGCTTGGCTAAACTGCTTTCCTGCCGACTTGCAAAGGAGTTTGGCCGACTACAACTCCTTTCCAAGTCGGCCAGACTCCTTTGCGGCTAAACAGAACTCCTTTCTTGCCGAGTACAACTCCTGTGCAAGTCGGCAGAACTCCTCTTTGGCCGAGCCAAACTCCTTTGTCAGCGAGCAAGAAAGGAGCATAAAGAGGCGTTACTTCTGCCTGCTCTGCGCATAAATGAGGCAGGCAGACTCCTGCGCCAGTCATTTTTTGCTGTGCAGAAAAAACACCATATTGTATTCTGCTCCGACGAACAAAATTTTCATCTCAGGCTGCCAGAGAGACAAGCGATCATGGATACCAGCAGACAGGAACCAGTAAAATACGATTTCAAGAGCATTGAAGCCAAGTGGCAGCAACGCTGGCTGACGGAAAAGCCCTATAAAGTCAGCGCAGACCCGCTACGGCCCAAATATTATGTGCTGGAGATGTTCCCCTATCCGTCTGGCCGCATTCACATGGGGCATGTCCGCAATTATTCCATCGGTGATGTGATTGCGCGGTACAAACGACTGCGTGGCTACAACGTTCTGCATCCGATGGGCTGGGATGCTTTTGGCCTGCCAGCGGAAAACGCCGCCCTCAAGCACGGTGTACATCCAGCGCAGTGGACGTATAGCAATATTGGCTACATGCGCGGCCAGCTCAAGGCGATGGGTCTCAGTTATGATTGGGATCGGGAAATCGCCACCTGCCGACCAGAATATTATCGCTGGGAGCAGCGCGTTTTTCTCCAGCTCTTAGAAAAAGGGTTGGTTTATCGCAAGAAAACCACGATCAATTGGTGCGAGGACTGCGCTACCGTGCTGGCCCGCGAGCAGGTGATTGACGGCTGCTGCTGGCGTTGCGATAAGCAGGTGGTGCCGAAAAACATGTTCGGCTGGTTCCTCAAGATCACCGACTACGCTGAAGAGCTGCTGGCTGACCTGGACAAGCTGGGTGGCTGGCCAGAAAAGGTTGTGACCATGCAGCGCAACTGGATTGGCAAAAGCCAGGGCCTGGCCTGCGATTTTCCGGTTGCCGACAGTCAGGGCGAGAAGATTACTATCTTCACTACACGGCCTGATACCATCTTTGGCGTGACCTTTATGTCGCTGGCCCCGGAGCATCCGCTGCTTGATTCCTTGCTCAAAGGCACAGCACAGGAAGCGGCAGTGCGCAGCTTCATCGAGCAAACGCTTGTGGAGAAGCAACGCTTGGCTTTAGATCAGGAACCGGAGAAACACGGGGTGTTCACGGGCCGATACTGCGTGAATCCCTTTACTGGCGACAAGGTGCCGATCTATGTCGCCAACTTTGTCCTGATGGAATACGGCACCGGTGCCGTCATGGCCGTGCCTGCCCATGATCAGCGCGATTTCGAGTTTGCCCGCAAGTACGGCCTGCCGGTTTGGCCGGTAGTGCAGCCGCCTGGCGAGCCGTTAGACGGCGCAGCTATGGAAGCAGCCTGGGAAGGCGACGGCGTATTAGTCAAGTCTGGCCAATTCACAGGAATGCCTGCGCTTGAGGCAAAGAAAGCAGTCATTGCTGCGGCGGAAAAACAGGGTTTCGGCAAGGCGCACATCACCTGGCGGCTACGTGACTGGGGTATTTCTCGCCAACGCTACTGGGGCGCACCGATTCCGGTCATTCATTGCGAGAGCTGTGGCGCAGTGCCGGTGCCCGCAGAGCAGCTGCCCGTGGTTTTGCCCGGCACCAAGCCGCCTTATGGCAGTCATGCCCCGCTGCACCAGCAGGAGAGCTTTTACACCGTCAATTGTCCGCAGTGTGGACTGCCTGCCAAGCGCGAAACCGACACGATGGACACCTTTATGGAGTCGTCGTGGTACTTTGCCCGCTATACTAGCCCGCGCAAAGACGATGGTATCTTGGATCAAGAAGCGGTCAACTACTGGCTAGCGGTTGATCAGTACATTGGTGGCGTGGAGCACGCGATTCTCCATCTGCTGTACTCGCGTTTCTTCACCAAGGCCCTGCGCGATCTTGGTTATCTGAACATTGACGAGCCGTTCAGCAATCTGCTCACCCAGGGCATGGTGATCAAAGATGGGGCCAAGATGTCCAAATCCAAGGGCAACGTGGTTGACCCTGACGATTTGATCCAGCAATACGGCGCAGACACGGTGCGACTTTTTGCCCTCTTTGCTGCCCCGCCCGAACGTGATTTAGAATGGAATAGCCAGGGTGTAGAAGGCTGTTTCCGCTTCCTCAACCGGGTATTCCGCCTGATTCAGGCCAATCTCGACTGCTTCGTCAAAAAAAACGCGGGCCGGATTGAGATTGGCAGCCTTGCTCCGGCTGACCGTCAGCTCCACCGCAAGACGCACCAGACCATCCGCCGGGTGACAGATAGCATTGAAAAGGATTTTCACTTCAATACCGCCATTTCCGGGGTGATGGAGCTGGTCAATCAGATCAGCGCAGAGACTGCCCAGCCTGCCGACCGGAAGGTGCTGCGCGAGGCCCTCGAAACCGTGCTGCTCCTGCTCTTCCCGATGGTGCCGCATTTCTGTGAGGAACTGTGGCAGCTCACTGGTCATGACCAGCCGTTGCAGGTGCAGAGCTGGCCGAGCTTTGATCCGGCAGCGGCAGAAGAAGATGAGCTGACCATTGTCGTGCAGGTCAACGGCAAACTGCGAGGCCGCCTGACTGTCGCCGCTGACACTGGCGAAGAAGAGCTAAAGGCTCTTGCTCTTGCCGATGACAAGGTGATCAGCTTCATCTCTGGCAAGGCGGTGCAAAAAATCATTGTGGTCAAGGACAAACTTGTTAATATTGTTGTCAAGTGAACTTGCAAGCTCAAACCAAGGAGTGCGATTGTGAACCGGATATCATCCGCTGCCCTGCTGTCTTTTCTCGCCTTCCTGCTGCTGCTCAGTGGCTGCGCGGGCTATTATTTCCCTAACGTCTATGATGGACCGGCAGTTTCCATCTATATGCCGACCTGGGGCAACCGCACCGACAAACTCGGCATTGACAGCACGATGTACAACGCCTTGTCTGAGTGGTTCCTGAAATCAGACAAAATCAGCCTGACTAAGGAGAAGGAAGCCGCAGATCTGATCTTGGCTGGCGAGATCGTCTCGATCCATTTGCCCAGTATTGGTTGGAGCGGAGCCGCCCGCACCACGGATGTCAAGGTTGAGCTGACCCTGCGCTACGTGTTGAAAGACTTAAAGAGCGGCAAAATTCTCTGGGAACAACCTAACCAGGTTTGGACTGAGGATTACAACACCGTGGCCCAGCAGGCAAGTTCAGAGGACGAGGCAATCCAGCATATCCTTGACGATGTCTCTGAAAAAATTTATCTAGGTACGATCTCCAGAATCCGTAAGGCATCACGAGGAAGTACAGCTCAATAAGGTGGCTTTGGCTCAAAGGGCGGCGGTTTCCCGTCGCTTGGCTCTTGCTTCAGCACAGTCCTTGACAAAATCGAAAGCAGGCCGGAAAATCCTTTTGTGACCTGCCTGTTTTCTTGCTGGCTGGGGTAAAATAACAAAAATCGGTAAGGCGATTAAAAACAGCTTCATATCTCGGATTATCTGGCGTATAGTCAACAAATGGAGACAGACCGGTCGCAGCAACCTGCCGGACAACCAAAGCAAAGCGAATGAGGGCATCAGATGAATTACGGTGTAGTTAGCCAAGAACAGCTTGAAAAAATTGATGAAATACTGTCTGAACAGCTCATCAAGATCGGTGTGGACTGTGTCATCATCATTGATATGGCAGGAAACATCATTACCGCGAAGGACAACGGCACGTCCAAGTATGATGTCTATTCCTTTGCCGCTCTGGCAGCCGGTAACTTCGCCACAGTCGATGCAATGGCCAAGTTAGTGGGTGAACAGGAGTTTTCTCTGCTCTTTCATAAGGGCACAGACTGTAACATCCATTTCTCGAAAATTGATGAGGAGCTGCTCCTGATCACCATGTTTGGGAAGCACATCTCCTTAGGTTTTCTCAGGCTGAATGTTGTGAAGGCTTTGGAGCAGATCCGAAAGCTCTGGTCGGGCAAATAGCGTTTTTTCTCGGCTTCACAGCATTGTCAATAGCATCAATCCATACAGCGGGAGACTGCCTTGAGCTTCATAAATCTGCGGGAAAAGATCGTTCAAGTTAAAATCGTCTATTACGGGCCAGGAAGAGGTGGTAAGACCTCCAACCTCGAATACATTAACCGGAAATTCAGCAAGCAGATCCAGTCGGAGATGGTCAGCCTGAAAACCCATGGCGACCGGACCTTATTTTTTGACTTCCTGCCCTTTGATATGGGCAAGATCAAGGGGTATGAGCTGAAAATCCAACTTTACACCGTACCAGGCCAAGTCAAGTACAACGCCACCCGCAAGCTCGTGCTGAAAGGCGTGGACGGCCTTGTCTTTGTCGCTGACGCGCAGGAGGCTATGCGGGAGAAGAACATCCGCTCCCTCAACCAGCTGCACGAGAATCTAAAGGAATACAAAGAGTCCATCTTCAAGATTCCTTTAGTGATGCAGTACAACAAGGTTGATCTGCGCGATCAAGGCATCCCCATTCTGCCCACCGCTGTGCTGGAGCAGGATCTGAATAGCAAGCTCAAAGTACCCTACTTTGAAGCCAGTGCCCTGACCGGCTACAACGTGCCAGAGACCCTGAAGAAAATCATATCGCTCACCGTGGTGTCGGTGCAGAAGAAGCTCCTGTAAGACGGACAGGCGGCTGGCGCAGCGCCTCTGACCAGTACGGATAAGACTATGGCTCCCTCTATCGACGAATTTGAAGACCTAACCCAGTTTGCAGACGAGTCCTTCGACACTGAAGAAGTCGATCTCTTTGAATTCTCGGATGACGAGGACTCACCGCTGCTTCGTCTTAAGTCGATAGTCCTGTCGCTAGATTGGGATATCACAGAGGAAATTCTCAATGAGTTGAACGAGGAGCTGGCTAATCTGCGCACGATGTGGAAGGACGACAAGGTGGCGCAGATCTATCTCCAGGGAATGGAGAATGTCGGTAAGTATATGCGAGAGGAAGGGGCCTATGCTCACCCCAATGCCATCAAACTGCTGCTTACCCTCTATCATAACTATGAAAAAATTATCTCCTCCTCTAACATCAGCGGCGACAGTATCACCACGATGCTCAAGGCGGACATCCGCAAGTTTAAGGTTCTCCAGTATCAGATCAATGCCCTGAAAAAAGTACAGGGCGGTCATGCAGAGCTGGCCGCTGAAGAAACCGCAAAACCTGCTGCGCCACAGCCGGAGATAAAGAAGAAAGGTACTGCCTCGCCGCCTGCGAAGAAGAAAGAAAGTGCGGCTCCTTCGCCGCTCCGCAGCATGGAGGCCACTATCCTGGGTTTGGAATGGGAAGTCACGGATGAGGGGCTAGAGAAGTTCAACACGGAGTCTGTTGAGCTGCGCAAACATCTGAGCGGCAACACAGAGGCGCAGGTGCTGATTCAAGGTCTCCAGGCCTTGGGAGCTTATATCCGCGAGCAGAAGAGTAATGCCCATCCTGATGCCTTCACCATTTTGCATTCGTTCTATGATGCCCTGAAAATGCTTATCGAAAGCCCGGAACTGGGCGCGGAGCAGCGGCGGCAGATTTTGGTTGAGCAGATCAGTAGTTTGAACAGCTTGAAGGAGGTCATCGCCCGTTCAGCGGCAGGCAAAGCAGAGGAGGAAGCCGACGAGCCAGAAGAAGAAACGCTGGAGGATGAAGAGGAACTATCGCCAGGCGATATGGCTCCTGATTTCGGTGAGGATGAGGATGAACAAACGACTAGCACTTCAATTCCTGCTGATGACGAAGAGGGTATAGATTTTGCCTTCTCTTTCGACGACGAGGAGGAAGCAGCCGACGATAAACCTAAGAGCAAGGTACCTTCTGCTGCCGCTCCTCAGCCTGTCGTGAAGCCCAAGGCCGCTGCGGTTGCGCCTACTGCTGCATCGGTCAAGCCGGTCAAGGACAGCGCAGATGATGAGGATGAGTTTGACGACGATTTGTTCTCAGACGGCGCAGGCAGCGGGGTCACCCCGGCACTGGCGGATGAAGATGAGGAAGGTGGCTTCAACGACGATTTTGTTTCCGCAGACATCAGCGGAGAACGGGCAGCAGAGTTGGATGAAAAGCTTGATTCCTTCTTCAATTTTGGCGATGGAAACGAGGATCAGGCAAAGCCCAAGAAGGCTGTAGCCAGCGTTCCGCCTCCAGTCCCCCCTGCGGAGCCAAAAAAGCAGTCACTGGCGGAAGTGCTTGAGGATGTGCCTTCTGAAGAGGAAGAAGAGGAGGAGGACGACCTTGATTCATCCTTCTTCAATTTTGACGACGAGGAAGGGGCCGGGGCGACCGCCGCTCCTGATGATGGTGAGGATGAGTCTCTCGGTTTTGATGATGAGCTGTTCGGCGGAGCGAAAAAAACTTCGGCCAAGCCATTGCCTGCTGTGGCCTTGGCAGATGAGGAGGAAACCGATCAAAGCCTTTCTGCGGTCTCGGCAGGAGATGAAGACGACGAGGATGACGAGCTTGATGCCTTTTTCAATTTTGATGACAACCTTGATACTGGCAAGGCAGCGGTTGAAAAGGATGAGGAGGATGCGCCTCTGAGTTTTGGCGGCAGCCAGGAAGAGGAAGCAGAAGAGGAAGAGCCGCTGATTGAGGCTGCCTTAGCCGATGAGGACGAGGCAAAGATTTCAGAAGACGCTGTTGATGATGAAGATGATGCGCTTTCCTCTGGCCTGGACTCCTTCTTCAACTTTGATGAAGAGACGCATGATGAAGAGGCGAGCAAGAAGACCCAGCCTAAGCCTGCGACCGTGTCTGACACGAATATCAACACCGAAGAGGAAGAGGATTCCCTGGGCCTAGATAGTGGGCTATTCAGCGGCCTAGATGAGGAAGAAACCGAGGTGCCGCCTGTTACTGCGGCCTTGACCGATGAGAACTTCGTCAACACCGAAGAGGAAGAGGATTCCCTGGGCCTAGATAGTGGGCTATTCAGCGGTCTAGATGAGGAGGAAACGGATGAGCAGCCAGTTGCTGCAGCCTTGACCGATGAGAACCTCGTCAACACCGAAGAGGAAGAAGATTCCCTGGGCCTAGATAGTGGACTTTTCAGTGGCCTAGATGAGGAAGAAACCGAGGTGCCGCCAGTTGCTGCGGCCTTAACCGATGCGGAAGAAGAGTCTGTTGTAATCGATCCAGGTATTGATATTGAGCGGGCGACTGAAATCAAGGACAAACTGGATTCCTTCTTCAACTTTGATGATGAACTCGCAGCAGGCGAAGCGGTAGAAGCAGCCAAAGTGCCAGAAGACACGCCGGAGCTTGACGACGAGCTGATTACCGCCTTGGAAGATGACGAGGCTCCTGGCAGCAGCAAAGAAGATGAAGATTTCTTCCGCTTCAATACAGATGAGGATACAGAGCCTGTTGCCGCTCTAGCAGACGAGGATTCCGAGCCAGAAGTCGGTGGGCTTACCTCTTTTCTCTCCACAGAGACAGCAGACAGTCAGGATGAGTTGTTTGGTGGCCTCAAGGCGGACGAGGAAGAAGACGAGGCCCCAGGCAGTAGCAAGGAAGACGACGATTTCTTCCGCTTCGATACGGATGAGGAGGAAGAGACTACGGAGCCTGTTGCCGCTCTAGCGGATGAGGATTCCGAGCCAGAAGTCGGTGGGCTTACCTCTTTTCTCTCCACAGAGACAGCAGACAGTCAGGATGAGTTGTTTGGCGGCCTTCATACGGATGAGGAGGAAGATTCTTTTGCCGCTGACAGCAAGGCCGATGAGCAGGAAGACACCTTCTTCGCCTTTGATGGAGAAATCTCTGACCAGACAGAAGAGCAGCAGGAAGATTTTGGTTCTGAGGAGGCTGAAGAGGCAGCAGAAGGGCTTTTTGGTCTGAATATGGTTGAAGAACACGAGCCTGCCGCGCTTTCTGACGAGGAAGCAGATAATGACCTGCTGCTTGGCAAAGAATATGAGGCGGATAGCGAGTCAATGGCCTTATTTGGCCAGGATGAGCTGCCGGATCCTTTTGCCGACAGCATAGAGACTGACGAACCGGCAGCGGAAGTGGAAACGGCTGACTTTGAGGAGCCGGAATCCGAGCCTGTATCTGTCTCCGAAATATTCTCTTCACTTGCTGCTATTGCCGCTGCTTTGCCTACAGTACCGTCTGAGCATCATCTGCGGCAGGTCTCAGAACTGGCAGCAGCGGCCCGGAAAGAACCGTCTGTACCGCCCCATCAATCCATCATGCTGAACCTGCTCGACACGTCAGCGGCCATGCTTGCTAAGGCTCCGCCCGGCGCGGCAGGCAATGCGGCGATTGTGCAAGAGTTAGCTGCGGGCCTGGATAAGGCAGAAGAACCGCGTGTGTTGGCAGATATGATCAGCCGCTACACGTCCTGGCAGCAGGATTTCTTTACGCAAATTATCAGCAGCGGCCAGCAAGGAGAAGACAACGGCTCTGAGGAGAGAGTACCTCTGTCTATTCAGAAAGGATTCTCTCAGCTCAAGCAGGAGCTGATGGAGGAATTCCGCCAGCTCAGGAAAGAACTGCTAGAGGGAAAGTGATCTACGTTTTGCAAATTTCTGCCAGTCTTCCAGAGAACAGCGGCAGATGAATGGTTTTGCCGAACAATTTCTCTTTATTCAATAGCTCTCCTGCATAGGTCAATACAAAGAGTCGAGTCCCATAGTACAGCAAACAGCAAGCAAGTTGTATCGGAGAATGCGTTGTTTCTTCCTGTTGCGGTATTTGTTCCATACTATGCACAGGTTGCGGACGATCTTTGCACATAGGTCAGGGAAGAATCCGGCTTGTTTGCCAAGGAGTTTGGCTCGGCAAGAAAGGAGTTGGAGTCGGCAGCAGAGGAGTTTGGCTTGGCCAAACTGCTTTTCTGTTTAGCCACAAAGGAGTTCTGCCGACTATAACTCCTTTCCAAGTCGGCCAGACTCCTCTGTGGCTAAACAGAACTCCTTTGGTACTCGGCCAAATTCCTTTCCTGCCGAGGAGAACTCCTTGGCAAGTCGGTAGGACTTCTCTTCTGCCGAGCCAAACTGCTTTATAAGTGAGCAAGAAAGGAATGTTTTCTCGGTGTTAAGCAAAAAACACTGTAACAGAAGAAAACGGTTTACTCTCTGCTGCACCTTACTTGCTGCGACATGGATTTTGACCTGTTGGCGTATGGAAGAGGTCTCGGTTGTTTTATATCCGGTCAGAGGGAGCGATTGTATGCGATGTGTAGTTTCCTTCCTGAACTTGTTATCTTCATTTTATTCTGATTGCGAATGCTCCCTGCCAACACATTTTCCCAGATAGAAGAAAGAAATCTTCTTGGGATTCGCATCCATCTGATCACAGAGGTAAGGCTGCATGAATATATAACGCATGTTATAGATGCAAAGCTGCGTGCTCTCATTTTGAACGTGAATGTTCACTGTTACAACACAGTGTATTCCAATAGCTGGTTGCGTGACTTTTTAAATCATTCCGATATTACGTTCTGTGACGGCTCTGGGGTCTTGTTAGGGGCAAAATTTTTTGGCTATCAGATTCCTGAACGGATAACGTATGCAGATTGGATGTGGAATTTAGCAGCATTGGCTGAACAACAGGGCTTTACCTTCTTTTTTCTTGGTGCCAAACCCGGTGTTGCCGAAAAGGCAGCGGAGAAACTCTTAACACGTTTTCCCCAGTTAAAGATCACAACCCAGCATGGGTATTTTGATAAAACAAGCGACTCAGAAGAGAATAAAAAAGTTGTCACTCGCATTAATGCAGTCAAACCGAATATTCTCGTTGTCGGTTTTGGGATGCCAACGCAGGAACAATGGTTGAAAGAGAATTGGGCCAAGCTCGAGGCAAATATTGCTTTAACTGGCGGGGCAGTATTTGATTATATCTCTGGAGAATTACAGAGAGGCCCTCGCTGGATGACAGACAATCATTTGGAATGGCTAGCGCGGTTGCTGATCGAACCCAAACGGCTTTGGCGAAGATATACAGTTGAAAATGTCTTTTTCCTCTATCTGATTCTCAAAGAACGCTTCAGCAGAAAGAACCGTTAACTTGCCTGAAGCTGTTTCAGCTTTCCTTTGCTGCATTGTTCCTTTCCTCATCTTTTTCTTCTGCTCAGGAAGAAGAAAAGCTACGTCTCGGATGCGCTTGCCCACTTGAGTGAAGAGCGTTGCGGAGCATTCCTGCAAAAAGGGCAAAAAAAGAAGCCCGCTGGCTGCGGTAGGCCAGCGGGCGGGGAACAACGGAGAGAGACAGAACAGGAGAACTGCTCAGGCCGGACAGGGCGCAGGAACAGTGGCAGGGAACAACATGCCCGGAAGAGAAACGGGCAGCCTCTTCTTCCGGGGTTTTGCCGGACTGCTGATAACTTGGGGCTGACCCGGCTTGCGGAATTCGACATACTCCCAGCAGTCTGGGGAATCGGCAATCGCCCGCATCAGGCTGTGATGCAGGGCATGACCAGAGCGACTGGCGATGACATGACCGAGAATCGGACTACCGAGCAGGGCCAAGTCACCGATCAGATCCAGCACCTTATGACGGACAAACTCGTCCGCAAAGCGGAGACCGCCCTCGTTGAGGACGCTGCGGCGGTTCCAGTGGATGGCGATGACATTCTGGAGGGTGCAGCCAAGGGCGAGGCCGTTGCGCCATAGCTCCTCAACCTGCTCGACAAAACCGAAGGTACGGGCCTGGGCAATTTCGGTGGCGAAACACTCTGGGGTTAGATCGATAGCGCAACTCTGGTCACTGATCAAGTCAGTGCCGAAACTGATGCTGCCAGTGATTTTAAAGCCGTCATGCGGCTCTATGCGGATGAATTTATCGCCGGAGATACAGGAAACTGGCTTGGTAAAGCGAATGACTTTGCGCAGAGCACGCTGCCTTTTTTTGCCTGCCTTGTCAAGAAGCTGAACAAAGGGGCCTGCACTGCCGTCCATGATCGGGACTTCGTGAGCATCAAGCTCAATCTCGGCGTTATCAATGCCTGCACTGTGCAGGGCGGCCATTAGGTGTTCGGTAGTGGAGACTCGCTCTTTGCCGCTGCCAAGCGTAGTGGCGAGGGTGGTGTCAACAATCTGCTCCATTCTGGCTGGAATGGCGGTCTTTTTGCCCAGCTCGCTGCGCAGGAAGCTGATGCCGCTGTTTTCTGCCGCTGGTCTGATGGTCAGATTCACGGTCTTACCCGAATGTAAGCCGATGCCGCAGCAGCTCACCGGATGCTCTACAGTGTGCTGATGCGGGTCAATGTTGATCGCCATGTTCTTCCCCTTGATGCCCTGTTGGTCTTATTTACTGTCCCTTTCTTTTTAGCACTTTCTTATGCAAAAATCCGGCCAAAAATTTTGTTTTTTGCATTTATTAGAAAGGGGGAATATTTCCTAATAAGATTCAGAGGGATGAATATTGACAGTAGCAGAGGATGGTAACGACAGACTGTGTCTAAAGCAACACATTGACCAGCTGTATCAATAAGTGTGGCTTTTTTGCCACACTGCTATGTCTGCGGCAACCATTGCTTCTTTCCGGCAGCGTAGTTCAGTACCAGCTTATCCAAACTAGATTCCGGTGCAGCCTGCATGATCACCCCATACAGAGGCAGCTTCAGCGTGCAGTTAACTGCCAAACCACGCAGTTTCACCAAGTCCTTTTCCGTGCAGAGAAGGCAATCTGCCCTAGCACTTGCCGCAGCCTGGAGTAAGTGCTGCACAGCCCTTTCCTTGTAAACATGATGATCCGCTAGAGCCTTAAAGGCAACTGGCTCGATAGCCAGCTGTTTGAGCGTCTTCTGAAAGCCTTCTGGCCGGGCAATGCCACAGAAGGCAAAGCAGCGGCGACCTCCCAGCTCCTTCGGTAACACCTGCATTCTTTGCCCATTTACGTCCTGCCTTACTAGGCCGATAGCTCGGCTACCACTGAAGAAGACCTGCTTCCCAGGAAACTTCTCTTGCAGCATGTTCTTGAAGCGCACAGCTCGAGCAATGTTAGCCTCCTCTACACCTGTTAGAACAAAGGCATGAGCACGGTACAAAGCACGTACAGGCTCACGCAAATCACCTCCCGGAAAGACCCTTGAATTACCAGCCAGTTCATCCGCATTAAACAGCACCAGATCAAGGTCACGGCGGACAGCCAAGTGCTGAAAGCCATCATCCAAGAGCAGGACATTTGCGCCCATCTCTACAGCCTGCGCCGCAGGCAACTTGCGTACTACACCGGTCAGAACCAGCACGCCAGGCAGGGTCTCAGCTAAGAGTCTTGGCTCATCACCAACATAGGAAGCCTCCAGCCGCACTTGCCTACCATCAGAGACAATATTGACTCGTTCCTTGGTAGCACCTCCATAGCCACGACTGATGATAGCAGGTTGGAAGCCATGCCGCTGGAGTAGCCGAGCAAGATGCTGCACCAGCGGGGTTTTGCCTGTGCCACCTAACATCAGGTTGCCAACACTGATCACAGGTACAGGCAAGGTGGTCGTGGCCAAGACTCCATTGCGATAAAACTGCTCTCGCACCCGCATCATGAAGCTATACAACGGTGCCAACGGCCTGCCAACGGCTTGGTACAATTTCCGGTTCATGGGCTTCATCCACCTATCTTTTCAGTTTCCTGGTGCATTTTTATTTGAGGTGTGAAAAGATAGCAGATTACCGCCTGCTTTGCAATGTAGGCGGACAAAATATCTCCACCATAAAACCATTTAACTGTTTCGCAGGAGGAACATCATGTATCAGGCGCACAACGTGTTTTTTTGGCTCACAGTCATCAGTGCAGTAGCAACCAATTCCCTGGCCGCTGATCCAGTTAAGATTGGGGTAGCAGGCGCGCACAGTGGCGATCTCGCATCATACGGTTTGCCTACTGCTCGGGCAGCACAATTGGTCGTGGATAGCATCAATGCCAAGGGCGGCATTCATGGGGCACCGGTAGAGTTAGTCCTGGCAGATGATGTCTGCAAACCTGAGGTAGCAGCCAACACAGCATCGAAGTTAGTGTCTGGCGGGGTGCGGCTGGTTATTGGCCATATATGCTCCGGGGCAACCAAAGCTGCCCTTCCTGTGTACACCGAATCTGACGTAATTGTTATGTCACCATCAGCTACGGATAGCGATCTCACCACCAGTGGTAAATACCCAACATTCTACCGGACGATTGCCCCGAATAATGCCCAGGCAGAGACTATCGTTGACTATGTTGCTGACACCCTGAAAGCTCAGAAGATTGCCATCATTCATGATAAAGGTGACTATGGCAAAGGCTTGGCAGAAGATGCCCAAGCACTGATCAAGAAGCGCGCACTGGCCGAGGTTGTTTTGTTTGAAGGGATTACGCCAGGCGCGGTTGATTACTCAGCGATAGTGCAGCGGATTAAGATGGCACGAGCAGAGGCAGTCATCTTCGGAGGCTATCACCCAGAAGCCTCGAAGATTGTCACCCAAATGCGGAGAAAACAGCTCAAGGCCACCTTCCTTTCTGATGATGGAGTAAAGGACGATACGTTCATCAAGATCGCTGGTAAATATGCTGAAGGTGTCTATGCAACTGGCCCAGCAGATGTATCAGAGAACCCTGTAACCAAGCACTATCGCCAAGCCTATAAGGCCAAGTACGGTGATGAACCAGGAGCCTTCTTTGATAATGCCATTGCCGCTGCACTTTCCCTAACCAATGCCGTGGAAAAAGCTAGCTCAACAGACTCCAAGAAGGTAGCCAAAGTGCTGCACGAGCAGATTGCAGTCACCCCGTTTGGCGAGATCAAATTTGATGAGCATGGGGATGCCATTGGGGTAGGTTATACCCTCTACATAGTCAAGGAGGGCAAGTTTGCGCAAGTGCAGAAGGATAGCCCCCTTCCGCCTGTACCTAGCCTGAAGAAGTAAGCAATTGTTCTCTTCGCCTATCTTTGCTGCTTAAGAGCGTATCTTAACACACAAAGATAGGCGGCCTCCCTGCTTATCTCCCTCCCCCTCCCTTCCTCAACACCTCCCTCGCTCTATCCTCATGCATACACATTGAGGATGTCAATCATCCGGTTACTATAAGCCGTATTCACCAGTGCATAAAGGGCAGCATAATCATTAACAGTAATAGTTAAATAGGTAACAGTTGAGCCGGTATAACCCAGAATCTCATACCCACCATCACCATTAATTATCACTGCATCTCCCACCTTACCACCCTCGGTCATATCGAGCAAACTGATCCGTAGTATTTGATCTTGGTTATTAATGACAGCTTGGATACGTATTCGTTGCGATGCTGTTGCTGCACCGCCAGTAATATTGACAAGTGGGTTGTCTTCAGCTCCTGACAAGATACCAGTTGCTAGCGCACCGATACTTACCTGCAAGGGTACACGAAGTCGCTTGTTGTAGGTTCCTGTGCGTAAACTTCCATTCTCTGTATAGCTGGTGGTTACTGAGATCAGATATTCATTATTATGGGTACTTGTCTGCGCAGGATAATCAGCAACCACAATGATTTCTGAGTTAGCTCGTTTACCAAAGTTAGTCTGGACAGTCCTACCATTTCGTGTGCCTTCTATCACGCATTCAGCACCAGGCATCGTATTATCAAAGTACATATTCGTACCGTTCAGCACGATAGAAGTACCGCTCTGCATCACATTCTCCAAGCCTGTAGTTACATCAGTGACCGCGATAATCATCGGTGCCTTTTCTGTAGCGGCAATCTTCTCTGCTGAGGCTGCACTTCGGACATCATCCCGCAAGGTTTTTGAGGCACTCACTTGGACCTCTAAGCATTCTGACAAGGGTGGTAATGGGGCGACAGCTGTAGGTAAACGGGTAGCAAAATTGACGGCAAATTTAAGGAAATTTTCCAAGTTGATGGCATTGCCATTTGCCAGCTGAATCAGCACCTCTTCGCGGAATTCTCGTAGCACAAATTCAATTAAACCTGCTGATAATTGTGGATTGCGAGCAGCCATCGCTGAGGATACACCTTCATAATCAAGGGTTGTGTGTGCCACTGTGCGTGCTCTATAGGATGCAGGAGTCGTTAACTTATTTTGTTCTACCTTCCATTGAATGCTGGCCATGATCAATCTCTCAGAATATTTTTTAGAAAAAGACTGCTGTTATAAGTATAGATCAAGGGTAATGAAAAAGTCAAGAATATAACCGTAGGGGCAGGCCCCTGTGCCTGCCCTTGATGCAGAATAGACGATGGTATTATTGCGGGAAAGACGGTGGTATTGATTCGGAACAGATAACCGTAGGGGCAGGCCCCTGTGCCTGCCCTTGTTCCAGAATAGACGATGGTATTGATTCCACACAGATAACCGTAGGGGCAGGCCCCTGTGCCTGCCCTTGATGCAGGAGAGACGATGGTATTATTGCGGGAAAGACGGCGGTATTGTTACAGGGCAACCACAGGGGGTTGCCCCTACAGTTGCATCATGGTTGGATGGCAACATGCGTAATAGTTGACCGGCAACTATTACGCATGTTGGTCGGCAACTATCATGCATGTTGCCTGGCGAGATGGGTGCAACGCGGTGTGTTTCTACTTTGCTTCGGTCTCGTCAAGCATCTCTTTTGCCTTCTGGTTTTGTGCATCCTGAAGGGCCTGCGAGTCGTGCGCTTTGTCCAGCGGTTTCAGTATTTGTTCTGCGGTGCTTTGTGGGACCTTATCAGCGGGCCGTGTTACTGCACCTTTCTTCTCGACTTCAGCTTCCTTTTCCTCTGAACAACCCACAAGCAGGGCCACAAGTGCCAGGCTACAAGCAGCGGCCTTAAGGCTATTCCTGTTGCGCAAAGTGCTTCGTAGTGTCTGCATGATCATGTTCCTCCAAGTTAAAAAATAAGGGCAGAGCACGGTGTCTGCCCATGCTGTTGCAGCACCCTAAGGTTGAGCGGCACTTTAGGCAAGACTATCAGCTAACTTTTTCCCCACAGTGGGAAAGAGTCGCATGTCAGTATGCGGGAGAAAAAGCGCTGCCATATAGTGCTGCATGAACTGCGGGTTCTCTGAGAGTTCCATGTTGGTCATCAGTTGACGTACCTGCTCTCTTTCACGGAACCTGTTCATATCTGTCATACTAATTTGGCAGCCGAGCATAGAGGCATTGCCCAGGTAATAAAACTGCTCACGATCAATGTCTGGGAGTAGTCCTATGCAGATCGCTTGCTCCAAATCCAGGTAGGCACCAAAGTTACCTGCGAGGATCACCTGTTGTAGATCTGCGAAGCTGAGTCCCACGGATTCGAGCAGGGTCTGATAGCCAGCATACATGGCTCCCTTAGCCCGCATCAGGTTGTCAATATCTACCTCAGTGAGCACTATGTCCTCACCAATCATGGAGGTATGTTCCCAGGCAAGCACGTACTCCCAACCATTACTGCCCTCGCGGATACGTGGCGTATCGAGGTCATGATGAAACTTGCCTTGTTGGTCGATAACATGGTTCTCTAACAGCTCCGCCACGATTGCTATGAGGCCAGAACCACAAATGCCACTTGGCTTGCTCTGACCAATGGTAACGAGCATCGGCTCCAGTGTTTGGGGGTGGATTTGAAACTTCTCAATTGCCCCCTGAGAAGCACGCATCCCGTACTGGATTCCCCCACCTTCAAAGGCAGGACCAGCAGAGCAGGCAGCACAGACGAGCCAGTCCTTGCCGCCCACTACTATCTCACCATTTGTGCCAATATCTATGAACAGGCTGACCTTCTCTGACTTGGCTATTTGGCAGGCATGTGCACCAGAGACAATGTCGCCGCCAACATAGGAAGCAACGCACGGGTAGAGGAATAGACGGGTAGAAGGATGGGCGTGAATACCTAGCTCGGCAGCACGGGTTAAGGGGAACTCACTGACGCTAGGAACGTAGGGAGCTTCCCGCAGGTATTTGGGGTCTAAGCCTAAGAGAAGGTGGGACATGACCGTGTTGCCTGCGGCCATCATATAGGCGATGTCAGAGGGCGAGATGATCAGTTGGCGGCAGATGTCCTCAATAATCGCATTGATGGTGGCAACAACCTTGCCTTGCAAAGCCTTCAGACCACCTGGCCGGGCCGCATAGATAATCCTTGAGATAACATCTTCACCAAAGCTGATCTGCCCATTGTAGCCTGAGGACTCGGCTAATACCTCGCCGGTGTACAGGTTAATCAGTACACCTGAGCAGGTTGTCGTACCTATATCAATGGCTACACCATAGAGCTTGGCAGTGGTGTCCCCTGCCTCTATATCAATGATTCTAAAGGTGTCACCTTGGTTCCTGCCACGGAGCAAGAGGAGAGTAACCTTCCAGTCTGCCTCCCGCAGAGTTCTGGGTAGATATTTGAGCAAACAAGGCAGGTCATAGTAGGGTTCCCGGTGCTGATCTTGGGGAAAATGCAGCCGGATAGCCCGGATCACCCTTTGCATATCAGCGATGTTATCCTCCAGGGTTGGTGGGGGCAGTTCTAGGTATAACTTACTGACCGGAGGATCAACGTTCCACTTACCAATCAAGGCATCAAGGGCCTTGGCAGAAACCGTGCGCGTGGTCTTGGGCCGACGCTTCAGGGTCTTGCCCCCTTTGCTGGTCAGTTCCGGCACGGTTACCTCAATATCCGACTCCACAGTAGAGCGACAGGCGAGCCGCCAACCCCTGTCCCATTCCTCCTGGGTCAGCTTGCTTTTGTCTGAGTGAACTGTGCCCTTGACGTGCACCTTGCACTTGCCACAAACGCCATCGCCACCGCAGCAGGCATGGACATAAATCCCAGCCTTAGCAGCCGCAGACAGTAGCGTATCGCCCTGCTGAACCAGGGTGGTAATGTTGTCGGGCATAAACGTGACAGTGTGTTTCATATATTGCTCCTAGGTAGGCTGAGAAAAAAGGGTTGTAGGGACGGGAAAATCTACCATGTCGCCAGGTCTTAAGCAATGGACGAAGCAGGCAGAGAGGATGCGGAGCGGGCGGACAAATGCAGGCTAGTTATCAGGGCAAGACAGCAGAACTGGGAAGATAAAAATCCCTCTTATCGCTGGGCGTTAGGTACTCCACACGGCAAGGAACAAGAGGGCAAAGAGGCAGGCTTACTACAGGGAGGAAGGAAGCCCTGCATAGGGCAGGAAGGAGGCTTATTTGTGCCGATTCATCTCCCTAAACAGCTTGAGAGCCATCGCCCCGACCGCCAGCACACCAGCAATCAACCCGGCCCAGAGCAGCCAGGTTCTCCAAGGCATCTTGACCACTGGCTGTAGCTGTGCTTGGCCCCCAAGCACCACTTGCGGCCCTGCCTGCGCAGCCGCAAGCAAGCTGCTGCCCTTGAGTGGTTCTAGGGCATCGAGAAGCTGCCCTACTGGCGAGTGGGCAGGAAGCAAGCCAGCCCGGCCATAGGCTAATGTATATGGCCCTTGGCCCTGGGCCATGAAGATGAGCTGACCAGGCAGCCAGCCCAGCTCTAATATGGGAGCCTGAGCAGTACTGACCTCGGTTTCCAGCCGCCATAAACGGTCGGTGCTGGGAGGCAAATGGAGCAGTTCATTCTCCAGCTTTACCCCGTCAATTGTCAGCTGCCATGTGAGCAGGGAGGCCCGCCGCTGCCAGTGTTCCTCTCCGCCAGAATGCACGGTAAACATCGCCAGATAATTCTGCTCTGGCAGCCGAATCTTCAGTTGATCCACCGGGAAAAAGCCCTGGGTATTGTACTGCCAAGTAGTGCGGTTTGGATCGTTCTTGGTGAGGGGTTGTCCGGTTAAGGTCAGCACGCTATGCGGTTTGACCTGGGCTTCCTCTTCATACCCCGCCTTAACTGCGGTCAGGCTGACTCCATCCTTGCCAGCAGGCCAGGAAAGACGGAAATATTTCCCTCTTGCTTGCCGAGGAAGTTCAATCCTATTCCGCAGGAGATTATGGCCGCTGAAACGGAGTTCAGCCAGGGCTGCTGAGGGGACAAATTGCTGCCAATTATCCAGGTCATCGCTGTGGTCAATTCGTACCGAGGTGGAGAACTGCTCGCCCTGTCCTTGCCAGGCTAACTCCAGCCAATCTGGCGGCTGCTCTACAGCGGAGGCATCCAGGATATAGGCTGCAACAACTTGGGTAGCTTGCTCTGTTGCGCCTGTGCTCAAGGCAATGATTGCGCTACTCTTGTTGAGGGCAATGATCGCCCCGTTACCGCTGATGGTCAGACCGTGATCAGAGAGATTGCCATTGGCTTGAGTTGTCTCTGAGAGCGGGAAATACGGCAGGCTCTGCGGAGGCCGGGCAGACTGCTTCTCTGGCTGCGGTTGGCGGAGAAGATGGGGTACTGGCCCCTGGGCATTGAAGACCCGCAAATCACCCAGATCAGGCCGCGTGCAGCCTTGATAGACCTCGGCAGGCAGCATAAGGCTGTACATGGCCTTCTTACCACTGACGGTCAGCTCCATGCCATAGGCAAAGTCCTCTCGGTGCAGGGAGTTTTGCTCCTCAGCAGCATGGCAGGGGAGAGCGGTCAACAAGGCAAACAGCACGGCAAGGTGTTTCATAATTACTGTTCCTCTTTCTTCGGGGGCAGAGGGGAAAAATAGCTAATCACAATGACCAGAATGCCCACAGAGATAAACGAAATAATTCGTTCTACCGTGCCACTGCTGGCCAGGTCAATCAAGAAGAGTTTGAGCACGGTAGCCCCTATCAGAACCGTACCAATAAACCAGACAGATCGACTCTGGCGGCGATCAGCAGTTACCATCAGTACCAAGGCCAGTAATCCCCAGAGAATGGAAACCGCTGCCTGATAAAGGCGGGAATCCAGCATGGTTACAAAATCAAAGGGCACACCAGCCAGATGATGGACAGCACGAGCCAGAGCAGCATTCAGCCAGATAAAGGCCGTGCCTGCGCCAAAGGCAGCGAGAACCTGTTCAGCAACCGGAGCGAGGGATGGTTCAGCAGCGACAACATCTGCCCGGTGCCGGACTGTCCACCAAGCCAGCAGGAGCATCACAGCAATCTGACTCAGTTCGAGTGGATTGAGCACGGGTATAAAGGGAAGCGGCGCGGCATTGCCAGGATTGCCAAAGCAGCCTGCCAGCAACCAGAGCCACAGGAAAACAGCCACAATGCCGGAAGCCTGCCGCTGATACACAGCAACATAGTCTGCCAGCGGCCAGAACCTCTCCAAGCGGCGGTTATGCACCAGGAGTACCATGCCTGCTGGCATCAGGCCCCAGACGATCAGCTTCCATACTCCTTCTCCAGCGGTGAGACGGTGCAGCAGCCAGCTGCTTTCCGCCGTGACAATCAAGGTAAGTAAGAGGAAGCCGATGATGTGATTGATAAACAGGCAGCGTTCTTTGAGCACATTGCGTCCTTGTCGCAGGCAATCATGCAGCAGGACAAAGGCCAGCGGCCAGACCAGCCAGCCCTCATTGGCAAAGAGGTGTTGATGGCCCTGCCAGTCGATGCGTTCCAGTGCCATGAGCACCATAAAGAGTGGCAAGAACAAACCAGGCCAGGCAGCGGTCTTCCAATGCAGTCTTGCGGCCAAACGAGTGAGAACAACGCAGCTCAGGGCGGTGAAAAGCAGGTTGATATGATCTTCAGTAGAGTAATGGAAAAGCCGGTTAATCTCACAACGCCCTGCACAGAACCACCAGAGGCAGCCCCAGAAGAAGAGCAGCAGATGATGCCATTTCTCGCAGCGGCGGAGCTTGTCAGCCTTGTAGAGCTGCCACGAGGAGAAGAACGCGGCCAGGGCAATAATCACTGCGCCAAGATAGGCACCGTTGAGCACTGGCAGCTGCGAAACGGCAGCATCATAAAAGATGAGATCGACAAGGAAGCGCACGCCTGCTGCAAACTGGAGCAGGAAGCCAGTGCTGCGAGCAAGAAAGCGGTTCTGTCGGATACCCACCCAGATTAGGGCTGCGCCTTCCATTGCCCAGGTGACAGCGGCCCAACGTCCGCTCAAGGCGAGTGGCACGGCCAAGGTGACAAAGACAATGCCCAGGGCAAGAAATGCTTCAGTCAAGGTGCGCATTCCCTGGCGCAGCCGCTCGTTGCCCTTGTTCCACAAGAAAAAGGCCAGGCCGACATAAAAGATACTCACTGCCAAGGCACTGAAGGCCAGGCCGTGCGGCATCTTTTGCACCATCCCAGCTTGCAGCGAAAAGCAGATTACTGGGGTGCCAAAGACCAACGTACCGTCCACATAGCCCCGCAAATTGGGTGGTTGGCGGAAGGCAAAGAGTACGCCGATGGCGTTGAACATCAGGAAGAAGAGAATCAGGAATGGTTCGGCAGTGGCGAAATGCTCTGGTCGGTAGCTGTTCAAGCCCCAGGGCGCGCCAATGCCCAGAGTGAAGATAAAGCCGAGCAGATTGAGGCTGCGCCAGGCTTTAAACCACGACACAGCGAGTATGCCGGAGTTAAGTAGGGCGTAATAGCTGAACAGAGCGACGTGACTGCCGCTACCAGTGGAGAGCAGCACCGGCGCAAGAAAGCCGCCTGCTGCGCCGAACAGAGCCAGCGGGCTGGAATCCTGGAGTAAGGCCAAAGCAGTGGAGGCAACGACCAAGCCCAGCATCACGGCAAAGGCCAGCAGCGATGGTACTAAGTGGTAAAGCTTGAAAGCGGCAAAGATGGTGAGGTAAAGGATGCCGATACCGCCGCCTTGTACCAACAGGGCGAATCCAGGTCGCGCTAGTCGCTGTCGCCAGCCAAAGCCAAGCAGGGCGATGCCGCCCATGGCCACGCCGAGCAACCGCAGCTCGATGGGAATCACGTTGCGGTCGGCAGCGTATTTCAGTAAAAAGGCCACGCCGAAGAACAACACCAGCAGGCCCACGCGCAGCACCACGTTGCCCTCAGTGAAAAAGGCTTTTACCTTAGCGGCCAGCCGTTCCTCTAAAGAAGGCTGCTCTGGTACTGCCACGCGCGGCAGTGATGGCGGCACCACCTCGATTATTACTGCTGCTCGTGGCTCTGGTGCAGGCTCGGCCTGGCTGAAAACAGGAACAACTTCTGGCTGCTCCTCGACAGGCGTTTCCTGCTCGTTTTCCGTCAGCAGTTCCTCAATCTGCCCTAGCCGCTGCTCGAGGTTCGCCAGCTTTTGTTTTTGGCGAAAGCTCTGCACCAGCAGATAGCCTAAGAACATCCCAACTATCCCAGCAGTACAGTCGCTTGTAATTAAGCCGAGCAAAATGCCGCCCGCAATGACACTAATCACTGTCAGCATGTCCTTCTTTCTCCCCTCTGGTCAGGGCTTGTCAGCAATGACGCGTTGGTCGGTAATGCAGTTGCTAGAGAGAGTATAGCAGGAGGAATCAGGAAAAAGGAACAGAATCTGCTGAGATTGCTGCTGTGAACCGATGGCAAGCGGCTTCCCACCGAAATGTATTGGAAAACGAACCATTTTTTCCTGGTTGGACACGTTTCTTGCTCGCTGACAAAGGAGTTTGGCTCGGTAAGAAAGGAGTTGTACTCGGCAACAGAGGAGTTTTGCTTGGCCGAACTCCTTTCCTACTCGGCCAAACTGCTTTCCTGTTGAGCCACAAAGGAGTCTGGCCGACTAAAACTCCTTTCTTGGTCGGCCAAACTTCTCTTCAAGTCGGCAGAACTCCTCTTCTGCCAAGCCAAACTCCTTTGCAAGTCGGCCAGACTCCTTTCTTGCCGAGTACAACTCCTTTGCAAGTCGGCAGAAATCCTCTTTTGCCGAGCCAAACTCCTTTGCCAGCGAGTAAGAAAGGAATCTTTTGTTCTGCAACTGCGTACTGCCTCTGTTCGCAAAAATAAAAAAAGGCTACAGCTCGAAAGCCGCAGCCTTTTTTACGCTTGCGCGTCAGTTGCTCAATCAGCCGCCGATCAGCGCAGCCTTGTACGGGTTGGCAAAGAGCAGAATAAAGGCGATAACCAGACCGTAGATGGCGATGGACTCAATCAAAGCCAAGCCAAGGATCATGGCTGTGGTGATCGGCCCTTTGGCCTCTGGGTTGCGAGAGATGCCTGTGCACGCGCTCTCAACGCCACGTCCCATGCCAAGAGCTGCGGCAAAGCCGGTCAGCCCGATGGATGTGGCGGCGGAAAAACATACCAGTGCGAGAGAAAGTTTGTCCATGATGGTTTTACCTCCAAAAAGAGTAAAGAGAAAGTTGGCCTTCTTCCTTGGTTGTGTGAGCTGGGAAAAATCTCAGTGGGCGTGATCCATCGCGCCGACGCAGTAGATGACAGAGAGCAGTACGAAAACAACAGCCTGAATCAGCGAGACCAGCACGCCGAGACAGAGTATGGGCAGCGGCGCAAAGAAGGCCCCGACCAGCATGAAGAGCACGCCCAGCAAGATCTCTTTGGCCAAAATATTGCCGAACAGACGCATCGAGAGGGAAACGAGCCGGGCACAATTGCCAATCAGCTCCAGAATAAACATGAAGGGAGCCATGACCGGGATTGGCCCGGTGAAGTGCTTGTAATAATGCCAGCCATGCTCGCGAAAGCCAAGAAAATGGTGGAAGCACCAGACAATGAGGGTCATAGCCACGGTGATATTGAGACTGGAGGTCGGCGACATGAAGCCAGGCAGCAGGCCGATCATGTTGGCCAAGGCGATGTAGATGAAGAAGGTCGCCAACACCGGGAAGAGCATCTTAGCCTTTTCGCGGCCCATGTGCTCGGTGAAAAAATCCATCAGCCCACCGAGGAGGGCTTCCCAGAAATTCTGGCCAGTGCCGGGCACTAGCTCCAGCTTGCCCAAGGTTAGCTTGGGCACGACGAAAAGAAGGGCCATCAGCAGCCAGCTGTAGGTCAGATACGGCTCGCAGAGCTTTTCCAACAAGGTTGCGCCGATGGGTCCGTGCGGAACCGGCAGTCCGATCCAGTTCAGAATCACCGAAATAAAAAGAATTGGATGCTCCATGACCTACACTCCTTTCGCGTGGTTTCCTTTTCCGAAAAAATCCATCAAGCCCTTGATGAGAACAACGCTGATCACGCTGATTATCACCGTGGACAATCCTGCAAGCAAGCCCAGCAGATGCAGCTGCACGTTCAGGCCCAAGAGAGCCAGCACAACGGCCAGCGCAAATAGGCGCAAATAAAATTTGAACGCAAAACCTGCGGCTGGTTTCTGCGTATCAATCCGGTTGACCAGCTGCATCATGGTACGTTTCAGCAGCATAAAGCTGCTAATCGACAATGCGCCGCCCAGCAAGGCTGAGAAGGCGAACTGACTGCCAAACCCATAGCCGCCGCCCAAGGTAAACAGTACAATCAACAACAAACTACACTGTTCAACCCGGCGCAGGAGGATGTAGTCATTCTCCTGCCTCTTTTCCGGCTTAGTTATCATCCTTGGCAATTCTTCGGCTCAAATCCCAGAGGTGCTTGAAACCCGCCGCAATGCCAAAACCAAGGAAGATAAAGCTCAACCAAGGCGCAGTGCGACCGTCAAAGACCTTGTTGTCTAAATACCAGCCGAAACCAAAACCGATCACCACTGAGAGGGCAAAGGTCATGCCGCTCTGACTGTACATGGCCAGATCAGAGAGGATGCCTTTTTCCTGTTTCCGCTCCCGATTTAATTGATTCAATTTGATAGCACGGCAGCGCGGCAAGTGCAATATTTTTCTATACGGCAGCTAATTTTGTCAGCGAGGCCGCAGTTGCGTCCAGGGCCTGCTGTAAATGCGCCCGATCATGGGCGGAAGAAATGAAGGCGGCCTCGAACTGCGATGGTGCCAGCCAGATGCCGCTGGCAAGCATGTTGCGGAAGTGTTGCGCGTACCGCTGGGCATTTGCCTTCATTGCCGAATTGAAATCTGTCACCGGCGCATCGGTGAAAAAGCAGGTCATCATCGAACCAAGGCGGTTGAGCACGGTCGGCACCGAAGCTGCTGCGCCAATTTCCGCCAATTTTTCGGCAAACCACGTGCTCTTTTCCTCCAGCTCCTCGTAGAAACCGGGCCGCCGCACCACCTTGAGCATCGCCAGTCCGGCGGCCATCGCCAGCGGGTTGCCGGAAAGGGTGCCTGCCTGATACACCGGCCCGTCTGGCGCGACCAAATCCATGATTTCCTTTTTGCCGCCGTAAGCTCCGACTGGCAAGCCGCCGCCGATGATCTTGCCAAGGCAGGTAAGGTCGGGCAAAATACCGAAACGCTCCTGCGCCCCGCCCAAAGCCAGCCGGAAACCGGTGATGACTTCATCAAAAATCAGGACAATGCCTAGCTCGGCGGTCAGCTCGCGCAACTTGCGGAGAAAAGCCAGCTCTGGCACGATCACGCCCATGTTGCCTGCCACCGGTTCGATGATTACACAGGCGATATCCAAGCTGCTGGCATCACGCAGGGTCTTTTCGAGAATTTCTATGTTGTTGTACGGAATAGACAGAGTGTTTTTGACGATGTCCTCTGGCACGCCAGGGCTGCCAGGAATGCCGAGAGTGATCACGCCCGACCCAGCCTTGACCAGAAAAGAATCCGCATGGCCGTGATAGCAGCCGTCAAATTTGACAATCACCTTGCGCCCGGTGTAACCCCGCGCCAACCGCACTGCGCTCATAGTGGCCTCGGTGCCGGAGCTGACGAAGCGCACTTTTTCGAGAGAAGGCACGGAAGCGCAGACCAGTTCGGCCAGCTCAACCTCCAGCGCGGTGGGCGCACCAAAGCTGGTGCCGTTGGGCACGGCCTCATGAATCGCCTTGACCACTTCGGGATGGCCATGACCCAGAATCATCGGCCCCCAGGAGCCGACAAAATCAATGAATTCGTTGCCGTCCACGTCTGTAATTGTGCAGCCTTGGGCCTTGGCGACAAAGAGCGGGTCGCAGCCCACAGATTTACAGGCCCGCACGGGCGAGTTCACGCCGCCGGGGATGACTTGACAGGCTTGAGCGAAAAGAGCGGCGGAGTTCTGGGTTTTCATGGGCGATTTTCGGTTCCGGGGCTTGGTTCAAATGATTCCGGGCTTTGCGTCTTGAACTGTCAGTCCCATCTATGGTAAGCTGCACGGGCAAGATAGTTCTGAATCAAGGGTTTGTAGCGGCGGGCCTTTTGCGCCGACGCAGCCTGCTGACTATAGCATGTTGCCTTTTTTTCTGCAAAAGCAAAAAGAGGTGGCAGGAGCTGCCGACAAAAGTTTTCGGCAAGGCTGCTAGGAAGCTAAAAGCAACTGGCACTTTGCTATCTTCTTCGCTATGTCTGAAAAAATTCGCGAGTAATAGAAAACATACTGCAACAAAAGGAACCCCATGAAAACACATGTCAAAAACACCCTTGCTGCCCTGCTGTTGACCGCCCTCTCCTGCTCTTCCGCCTGGGCGAAATTCGAGCTGCCGGATCATGTTTATCCTGCCAGCCAATGGAAAATAGCGCAGGAGCAGGCCAAAAGCGGCAAAAAAGCCTTGGCCTTTGTCGGCACGGACAAGGAAACCACCTGCCCCATTGCCACTGCCGCCAGCTTGGAGGTCTTCGATAGTCTGAAAGATTCCAGCGTAGTTGTTTATGTTGAGCAGGGCGATTTGGACAGCCTGCCGAAAATCGCCAGCGAGGCTCTGGATTCTGAAGCGGCGGGCAAGTATATTCCCAAAACAGCAGTGGTCAGTGCTGATCTGAGCAAGCTGATTCTTGTTCTTTCCGATGCGGAACCAGCGCAGCGAACAGAGAAAATTAAGGCAGCACAGGAAGAGATCAGCAAATATTTGCAGGAAAATAAATAAAGCAGCACAGCTTTTTCTCTCACTTCAAACACGATTAAGGAGATTTGAATTATGGCTAGCGACAAAGTTATCAACGTCACAGACGGCGCATTTGAAAGCACAGTCATCAACAACGCCCTGCCCTGCTTGGTGGACTTCTGGGCACCTTGGTGCGGCCCCTGCAAGGCCATTGGCCCGGTCATTGACCAGCTTGCTGACGAATTTGACGGCAAGGTGAAAATTGCCAAGATGAATGTGGATGAAAATCCAGAAACGCCGGGCAAGTTCGGTATCAAGGCCATCCCTACGCTGATTCTGTTCAAAGACGGCAAAGCAGTCGGACAGATCACCGGCGCAGTGGGCAAAGGCCAGCTGGTAGCCCTGCTTAACAAGGCGGCCTGATCGCGTCGTCCTCTCCTAGCAGCGGTATCCGGGACGCTGCGCTCAGGCGGCGTTTCGGATGCAAACTTCAAGTTTTTTCAGGAATTTTTTATGAACAAGCCAGATTATCAGCTGATCATCATTGGCGGCGGCCCTGCCGGACTGACTGCCGGGCTGTACGCAGCTCGCGGGCGGATCAAAACCCTACTCATTGAAAAAGGGGCGACCGGCGGTCAGGTATTGCTCACTGACTGGGTGGATAACTATCCGGCCTTTGCCGAGGGCGTTAGCGGTTTTGAGCTGATAGACAAGATGACCGTCCATGCCGAACGCTTTGGCCTGGAAAAGAAATTCGCGGCGGTAGAGTCGCTGGACTTGCAGGGTGATCTGAAAAAAGTCCAGCTGGATTCCGGCGAAACTCTGACCGCGCAGGCGGTGATTCTCTGCACCGGGGCTAAACCGCGCCAGATTGCAGTGCCAGGCGAGGAGGAGCTGCAAGGCAAGGGGGTTTCCTACTGCGCCACTTGCGACGGCCCCTTTTACCGCGATCAGGAAATTGCGGTGCTGGGCGGTGGTAATACAGCGATTCAAGAGGCCATCCATTTGACTAAATTTGCGAAAAAAGTTACTGTCATTCATCGTCGTGATACGTTACGGGCTACAGCGATCCTGCAAGAAAAAGCCTTTGCCAATGAAAAGATCAGCTTCATCTGGAACGCACAAGTAAACGAGATTTTTGGCAAGGAGAGCGTTGAGGCAGTGCAGATACTGCATAACGAAGGCTTGACCTCTGTCCTGCCAGTGACTGGCATTTTTATCCTCATCGGGGTAAAACCCAACAATGAAGTGTTACCACTTCACCAACTCAAAACCGATCAAGAAGGCTTCCTGATCACGGACAGTGAAATGGGTTGCTTCGACTTGCCTGGCGTGTATGCCGCAGGCGACATTCGCAGCAAAAAATTTCGTCAGATTATCAATGCCGCTGGTGAAGGGGCAAACGCAGAACTTTCCGCAGAACATTATCTCGGCACCTTGCCGGGCTAAAAACAACCATAGAATTTCAGGGCCACGATCATGCAGACCCCAGTTTCTTGCCCGCGTTTCGTTGTTTCTCTGCTTCTTGCTGTTGCCACCTGCCTGTCATTGAGCGGTTGTGGCACGGTCAAAGATATGTTCAGCTCTTGGTCATTCGGTGCAGCTAAGGACGAGGAGTTTGAACCAGCAGAAACCCTAGCTGCCAAGGGGATGAACGAGTATAAAGTCGGCAACTACTCTGACGCGCTGAAGTCTTTTCAGGAGATCATCGACCGCCATCCCTTTAGCCCGCAGGCGTTACTTGCTGAACTCAAGGCTGCGGACTGCCAATACTACAGCGGCAAGTATGCTGAGGCCAAAGAACTGTATAATTTTTTTGAGGAGCGGCATCCCACCAATGAAGCGGTGCCCTACGTCATCTTTCAGATCGGCATGTGCGACCTTTCCCGGTCCGAGCGGATCGACCGCGACCCTACCGGCGCACGCGACGCAGTGCAGTCGTTCTCCCGGCTGCTGCGCGTTCATCCTGACTCGCCCTACACCAAGGAGGCTAAGGCCAGGATGCAAGAGGCTAAGGAATTTATCGCCAGCCACGAGTATTTTGTCGCGGTCTTCTATGTTCGCACCAAGAAATACGAACAGGCCCAGCATCGCCTGAAATACCTGATCGCCACCCACCCTGATGCCGCTGTTATCCCGAAGGCTAAGGAGCTGCTGGCCAAGCTGGAAGCTGGACAACCGCCCAAGTGGGGCATAGAAAAATGGCTCCCCGACTGGAAAATGCCAGAATGGGGCTGGTGGAAGGACGACGGCGATACGGTCGAGCAAACCGGCAAAGAGGCGGCGCGTTCCGCTGAGTAGCATAACCCAAGTTGTGACCTATAAATCTTGAATTATACTTCTGCTGTCTGGCACGAATATAACCGCACACGGAGGAGAGCATGGAACTCAAGATTACAACATTTTACTGTTTATGCGATGATTTTTTTTAATTTCTGAAGGCTGACGCGATAACCAGCAAAGCACGATGAGCACGGCTGAGGTCATGACCGTAGCTTCGACTGCCGCCGCTTTCTTTTCCGGCAGTTATGAAAGAAGCTGCGTATTTCTTGAGCAGCATGGATATGGTATATGCCTGCCATGCTTTCAAAAAGCCAGTTCAACCGCCGCCTGCGCGACATTCCTGAATCAGTCTGGCGC